>DASWSO010000386.1:0-2707 GCA_036402635.1 Xanthobacteraceae bacterium | reverse complement strand
CTCGTCAAGCATCAGCGACACGCGCGGGTCGGCCAGAATGTTCCTGGTGTGCACCGCGAGCTGCGATACCAGGAACAGCGGCGCGCCGTCCGCCGCGGTGGCGACGTTAACCAGCGAGCAGTAGGGGGCGCCGGAGCCCGGCATGAGCGTCGCCAGCGCGCCGGAGCGCGCTTGGCGCAGCAGCTTCTTGGCTGCCGCGCGGGGGTCGAAGCTGGCATCACCCTTCATGCCGCCAACTCTCCTCGAATCGGCCGGGGCTTGCGATATCGGCCCAACCGTATAATCTCCCGGTGCCTGGCGTCGTCGCATGCGCAATGGTGTGCTGCAACGAAACGCGACGCCGGTGAACAATCATTCCCCAGTCGCAGTGCCATTTGCCCGCTCAACGGGATAGGCTCGGCACGATCGGCGCACGATTCGCTGCACTGCGGGAAGGTCACATTTCGGCCGCGCTTCCGGGCTCAAGCCGTGGCATCGCGACCGTATGAAAGGGAGGCTCATGCCGACCATCGCTCTCGTCGACGACGATCGCAACATCCTGACGTCGGTATCCATCGCGCTTGAGGCCGAAGGATACCGCATCATGACCTATACTGACGGCTCCTCCGCGTTGGACGGATTCAAGTCGTCCCCGCCGGACCTCGCCATCCTCGACATCAAGATGCCGCGCATGGACGGAATGGAAACGCTGCGGCGCCTGCGGCAGAAGTCAGACATCCCGGTCATCTTCCTCACCTCGAAGGACGAGGAGATCGACGAGCTGTTCGGGCTCAAGATGGGCGCCGACGATTTCATCCGCAAACCGTTCTCGCAGCGTCTGCTGGTCGAGCGGGTGAAAGCCGTGCTGCGCCGCGTCAGTCCGAAAGACGGCACGCCCGTCAAGGAGATCGACGCCGCCAAGGTGTTGGAGCGCGGCCTGCTGCGCATGGATCCGGAGCGGCATACGTGCACCTGGAAGGGTGAGCCCGTTACGCTGACCGTGACGGAATTCCTGATCCTGCAGTCGCTTGCCGCGCGTCCAGGCGTGGTGAAAAGCCGCAACGCGCTGATGGATGCGGCTTACGACGACCAAGTCTATGTCGACGACCGCACCATCGACAGCCACATCAAGCGGCTGCGCAAGAAGTTCAAGAGCACGGACGACGACTTCGACATGATCGAGACGCTGTACGGCGTCGGCTATCGTTTCAAGGAGGGGTGAGCCCGCCCGACAGCCGGTCCCGCTTTGCGATAGGCTGGCGCGGCCATACCGCGGATGGCCTTCGTCCAGGGCAATTCATCGGCCGGGATCACGCCACACGTGCTTGACCGAACCTCACAGGGAGCAGCAGGTCTCGTCGGTTCGGAAGCGACCGACGACGCGCCGGCGCGCCGCGCGCCGGCAAAGCCGCGGCGCAGCGGCTTGCTGCGGCGGGCTTGGCGCTTCTTCGTCGCGCAGGGCTTCTCCAGCCTCACCCGCCGCATCGTCTTTCTCAACGTCGCGGGGCTGCTCGCGCTGGTGATCGGCATTCTCTACCTGTCGCAGTTCCGCGCCGGACTGATCGACGCGCGAGTGCAAAGCCTGCAGGTGCAGGGTGAGATCATCGCCGGCGCCATCGCGGCGTCCGCAACGATCGAGACCGACGCCATCACCATCGACCCTGACCGTCTGCTCGAACTGCAGACGGGAGAGAGCTATGGCCCGGCGGACGAGTTCGGCGGGCTCGAATTCCCGATCAATCCCGAGCGGGTGGCGCCGGTGCTGCGGCGCCTGATCTCGCCGACCAACACGCGCGCCCGCATCTACGACAAAGAGGGCGTGCTGATCCTCGACAGCCGAAACCTCTACGGACGCGGCGACGTATTGCGGTTCGATCTGGCCGCGCCCGACGAGGCGCGGCCTAACTGGTTCCAGCGCACATGGGCGAAGATGCGCCGCTGGCTGTTGCGCGGCGACCTCCCGGTTTACCGCGAGCTCGGACCGGAGAACGGCAGGGGCTATCCCGAGGTCGCGCTCGCGCTTGCAGGTCAAAACGCCAGCTTGGTGCGGGCCAACGACCGCGGCGAGGCGATCGTCTCGGTGGCGGTCCCGGTTCAGCGCTTCCGCGCCGTTCGCGGCGCCTTGCTGCTATCCACGCAGGGCGGCGAGATCGACCAGATGGTGCAGTCCGAACGCCTCGCCATCGTGAAGGTCTTTCTGATCGCGGCCGGCGTGATGGTGGTTCTCTCGGTGCTGCTCGCCGGCACCATTGCGGGCCCGGTGCGGCGGCTCGCCGACGGCGCTGAACGCGTGCAGCGGCGCATTCAGTCGCGCGTGGAAATCCCGGATTTCACCGATCGGCGCGACGAGATCGGGCATCTGTCCGGTGCATTGCGCGACATGACGCGCGCGCTCTACAGCCGCATCGAGGCGATCGAGAGCTTCGCCGCTGACGTCGCGCACGAGCTGAAGAATCCGCTGACCTCGCTGCGCTCGGCGGTGGAGACACTGCCGCTCGCGCGCTCGGAGGAGAGCCGCAAGCGCCTGCTGGCCGTGATCCAACACGACGTCAAGCGGCTCGACCGGCTGATCTCCGACATCTCGGACGCAAGCCGTCTCGACGCCGAACTGCAGCGTCAGGTCGGCGAGCCGGTCGATCTGACGCGCCTGTTGAGCACCGTCGTTTCGGTCGGCAACGAGGTGAAGCACAACGAAGTCAGCATTAAGCTCGCTTTCGAGGGCGAGCCC
>DASWSO010000385.1:0-1761 GCA_036402635.1 Xanthobacteraceae bacterium | reverse complement strand
TGCGAACTGGTGCTGATCACCGGCGAGATCGTGCGGATCGGCGGCAAGCACCTCGACAGCGGCGGTTACGACCTGCTGGGCATCATCACGGGTTCCGAGGGCCTGCTCGGCGTGGTGACCGAGATCACCGTCCGCATCCTGCGCAAGCCGGAAACCGCGCGCGCCGTCCTGGTCGGGTTTCCGACGTCGGAAGCGGCCGGCGATTGTGTCGCCCGCATCATCGGCGCCGGCATCATTCCGGGCGGCATGGAGATGATGGACCGCCCGGCCATCCATGCGGCCGAAGAGTTCTTGCATTGCGGCTACCCGCTCGACGTCGAGGCGCTGCTGATCGTGGAGCTCGACGGCCCGGAGGCCGAGTGCAGCCACCTGTTGGAACGGGTAGCCGCGCTGGCGAACGAATGCGGCGCCGTCACGCTCAAAATGTCGAACTCGGAGGAGGAGCGGCTGCTGTTCTGGGCCGGCCGCAAGGCGGCGTTCCCGGCGGTCGGCCGCATCTCGCCTGATTACTACTGTATGGACGGCACCATCCCGCGGGCGCAGCTGCCGCTGGTGTTGGCCCGCATGCGCGAGATGCAGGAGAAATACGGGCTGCGCGTCGCCAACGTCTTCCATGCCGGGGACGGCAATCTGCACCCGCTGATCCTTTATGACGCCAACAAGCCCGGCGAGCTCGAAAGGGCCGAGCTGTTCGGCGCCGATATCCTGCGGCTGTGCGTCGAGGTTGGCGGCGTGCTCACCGGCGAGCATGGCGTCGGGGTCGAGAAGCGCGACCTGATGCCCTCGATGTTCTCCGAGATCGATCTAGCGCACCAGCAGCGGCTGAAGTGCGCCTTCGACGATCAGGGCCTGCTCAATCCCGGCAAGGTTTTCCCGACTCTGCACCGCTGCGCCGAGCTCGGCCGCCTGCATGTGCACGGCGGTAAGGTGGCGTTCCCAGAGATTCCGCGGTTCTGAAACCGGCAACTAGCGACGCTTGACGCCGCCCACCTTTCCTTGTGATCAAGACGTTCGCGGACAAGCGTACGGCCGCCTCGTTTGTCGGCAGACTTATCAACTCGATTTGGTTGACGCAGCCCCGAGCCTTGACGTCCTCAAGGTGCCGCCGGCAACCGGCTGGAAGCACTGCGAGGCGGCAGGCGGGCCAGTACAGCATCAGGGACAAGGGGCAGTGGCGCCTGTGCTTTCGCTGGAGCGAAGGTGACACGTATGACGTGGAATTCTGTGACCATCACTGGGGGTCGAGCATGAGTATTCGGCGCGAAGACCTGGACGGCGGGCGGATCGATCTAGGCGAGGCGATGTCAAACCCCGTGCGGCACGAACGGTGGACATGCCTGACACGTTGAAGCCGCGAGACGGCGCGGACGTCGAAGGGGCCGTGGCGGCGGCGCTGGCAGGCGGCAAAGCCCTGGAGGTGCTGGGGCAAGGCTCCAAGCGCCGCATCGGCCGTCCGGCACAATGGGACACCACACTCGACCTGTCGGGCCTCTCCGGCGTCACGCTGTATGAGCCGGCAGAGCTGGTGCTTTCCGCCCGTGCCGGCACGCCGATCGCCGAGATCGAAGCGCTTGTCGCCGAGCACGGCCAGCAGCTCGCGTTCGAGCCGATGGACTACGGGCCCGCCTTGGGCGAGCCGCCGGGGCGCGGCACCATCGGCGGCGTGCTGGCGGCGAACCTCTCGGGGCCGCGGCGCATCCGCGCCGGCGCCGCGCGCGACCATTTCCTCGGTTTCACCGCCGTCTCGGGACGCGGCGAGAC
>DASWSO010000384.1:0-4141 GCA_036402635.1 Xanthobacteraceae bacterium | reverse complement strand
CACAAGGTCTTCCGGATCGCGGCTGATCTTGCCGACATCGCTTGAACCCTCGAGCACGAAGCCATCCGCACCGGTCACGTTCAAACGGACCTGCGTGCGGCGCACGTCATCGAGCGCAAAAGTCCTGTCGAACAGGCGGATGAACGGACCGATCGCGGCCGACGCGTTGTTGTCCTTGGCGCGGCCGAGCAGCAGCGCCGAGCGGCCCTCGATGTCGCGCAGGTTGACGTCATTGCCGAGGGTGGCGCCGACGATCTCGCCGCCGCCGCTCACCACCAGCACGATCTCGGGCTCCGGATTATTCCACTGCGACTGCGGCAGGATACCGACCGAGGCGCCGGTGCCCACCGAGGCCATCGGCGGCGCCTTGGTGAAGATCTCGGCGTCGGGACCGATGCCGACTTCGAGATATTGCGACCACAGGCCTTTTGCCTGCAGCAGCTTCTTCAATTCCATCGCCTCTGCGGAGCCCGGCTTGAGGCCACCGATGGCGCCGCCGAGCGCGGCTTCCACCTCAGTGCGGGCGGCTGCCGCGTTCTCCGGCGCGCCGCGCGCCTGTTCCTCGATCACCCGCTCCAAGAGGGACACGGCGAAGGTGACGCCGGCGGCCTTGATCGCCTGCAGGTCGATCGGGCTGAGGAACCAGGGCCCCGCTTCGTCGCGCATATCCTCGGGCGTGTTGGCCAGGATCTCGGCAAAGTCGCCGATAGGTTCGCCGATCGCGTCGGCGACATCCGCCGCCGGGTCCGGCGCTTCGCAGAGGTCGCGCATGGTCGGGAACGCGCGCGTGATGTCGTGCACGCCATCCGGCCGCAGCACGACCACGGACGGTCCCTCCGCGTCCGGCCGCCAGACGCGGCCGACCAAGGTGGCGGCCGCGTGGTAGCGCGGTAGGGTGGTTTGCGGGTCGAGTTGAAGCATTGCGGCCTCACCACACGCGCCATGGCCGGCTTGTTCCGGCCATCCGCGCCTTGGCTATATCGAAAGAAAGACGTGGATGCCGGCACAAGGCTTGTGCTCGGGCCGGCCGGAGGCCGGACCCGGGTGCCGGGCATGACGGTTTACAGCTAGCTTCCCGACAGCGCCTCCGGGAAGAACATCTCCTTCCAGTCCGCCGGCGGGTTCTTCAGCGTGCCGGTCCTTGCCATGAAGCTGACGAACGAACCGATGCCGCCGACCTTGGTGTTGTACTGGATCGCCGGGTCGCCGAGGATTTCCATAATGTCGGCGATCGGGGTCTTGTCGCCGCTGAGCTTCAGGTAGGTCTCGCCGGCGCGCCGCTTGTCGGCATTGATGTAGTCGGTCGCGTCCTTTAGCGCCGCCAGGAAGGCCGCATAGAGCTTCGGGTTCTGCGTGCGGAATTTCGCCGTGGTGGCGATCACGTTGAACGACAGCGGCTCGTCGAACAGGTCGGTGCTGGTGAACAGCTTGCGGATGTTCGGATTCTTCATCTGCCGATACTGGAACGGCGAGGACGAGAAGTTCGCCACGATCTCGCTCTGCCCGCCCAGCATCGCGGCAGTGGCGTCCGGATGCGCCATCGACACGGTGAGGTGGTCGAGCGCGTTGAACTTGGCGTCGCCCATCTCCTTGGCCACCGCCATCTGCAGGATGATGGCCTGCATCGAGACCTTCACCGCCGGCACCGCGATGCGGTGGCTGTCCTTGAAGTCCTTCAGCGATTTGATGGCGGGGTCGCGCGTCAGCATGATCAGCGGCGAGACGTTGAGGCCGGAGGCGGCCTTCACCTCGTTGGCGGTCCCTTTGGTCTTCGACCAGATCGTCACCAGCCCGGGAACGCCGAGCGAGACGAAGTCGACCGAGCCGGAGATCAGCGCGTCGTTCATCACGTCGCTGGAGCGGAATGTCGCCCATTCGGTGGTGATGTCGAGGCCGGCCGCCTTGGCGTGCTTCTCGATCAGCTTCTGGTCTTCCATGACCATGTATTGCGTGTAGCCAAGCCCAAACTGCTTGGCGACGCGGACCGCGGTCGCTTCGGCGCGGGCCTGCGGGGCGAACAGGGTCGCGCCCAGCAGCGCGGCGGCGGCTAGTCTCAGCATGCATTTCCTCCTGCGGCCGGCGCATCGGGGAATTCCGTGCTCCGGCTCTGTTGATCGGCAGCAAGTCCCGGTCGAGATTGCCGGGTGCTTCCCTTGGCGATACTACAATGGCAAGCGTCCGCTAGGAACGCGGCAGTAGCAAGCGGCCTGGGAGGGTCAATGCTGAAACCAGTGAGTAGCGCGAACACGGCGCCGCGGAGCGGCCTCGCGCCGCTGCTCGTCGTCGACGACGTGACGCTGCAGTACAAGACCGCCCAGCACCTGGTTACCGCCACCTACAAGGTGGGGTTCGAAGTCTACGAGGCCGACCGCTTCGTCCTGCTCGGTCCTTCGGGTTGCGGCAAATCGACCCTGCTTAAGGCGATCGCCGGCTTCATCGCCCCGGTGGGCGGCTCGATGATCCTGAACGGCCGCAAGATCGACCGGCCGGGCCCGGACCGCATGATGGTCTTTCAGGAGTTCGACCAGCTGCTACCGTGGCGGACCGTGCTGGGCAACGTGCTGTTCCCGCTGCTGCATAACCGCCGCATGCCGAAGAAAGAGGCGGTCGAACATGCGCGCGCGCTGCTCGCCAAGGTGAATCTCACGCGCTTCGAGAACGTGCATCCGCATATGCTCTCCGGCGGCATGAAGCAGCGCTGCGCGATCGCGCGCGCGCTTGCCATGGAGCCGGCGGTGCTGCTGATGGACGAGCCGTTCGCCGCGCTCGATGCCCTTACCCGCCGCAATATGCAGGAAGAACTGGTCGCGCTCTGGGACGAGGTGCGCTTCACCGTGATCTTCGTCACCCACTCGATCGAGGAGGCGCTGCTGATCGGCAACCGCATCCTGGTGATGTCGCCGCATCCGGGCCAGGTGAAGGCCGAGATCGACGTGGAGGACCTCACCTTCGCGCAGATGGGAACGCCCGCCTTCGAGGGCGTGCACAAGCGCGTGCACGGGCTCCTGTTCGCCGACAAGGTCGAGACCGAGACCGCGCACGCAGTGGAGGGCACCCATGGCTGAACCCGCAACCGTCAGCCGCCTGCCGCTGACGCCGCCGCGCCGCCCGGAACGCAGCTTCCGGCCGGACGCGCTCGGTACGATCGGCGATGCCGCGCGGCCGCTCACCCCGTTGGAGCGCATCTGGCAGCAGACGCTGGTGCGCCGCATCGTCATCCTGCTGGCGCTCGGCATCGTCTGGGAGGTCTACGCCCGCTTCCTCGGCAACCCGCTGCTCTTTCCAAGCCTGAGCGAGACGCTGGTGGCATGGTGGGACGCGATCGCCTACGGGCCGCTGATCGACCGCACGCTGACCTCGCTGCAGGTGCTGCTGATGGGCTACGGCGCCGGGCTGGCGCTGGCTGCGATCTTCACCACCGTCGCGGTGTCGACGCGGATCGGCACCGACCTGCTCTCGACGCTGACCGCGATGTTCAACCCGCTGCCGGCCATCGCGCTCCTGCCGCTGGCGCTGCTGTGGTTCGGGCTCGGCTACAAGAGCCTGGTGTTCGTGATCATCCACTCGGTCCTATGGGCGGTGGCGCTCAACACCCATTCGGGCTTCACCTCGGTGAGCCCAACGCTGCGCATGGCGGGGCAGAACTGCGGGCTGCGCGGCCTCTCCTACGTGGCGTTCCTGCTGGTGCCGGCCGCGTTCCCGTCGATCCTCACCGGGCTGAAGATCGGCTGGGCCTTCGCCTGGCGCACGCTGATCGCCGCCGAGCTGGTGTTCGGCGTGTCGTCGCGCTCCGGCGGGCTTGGCTGGTTCATCTTCGAGAACCGCAACCAGCTGGAGACCGCGTCGGTGTTCGCAGGGTTGTTCACCGTCATCATCATCGGGCTGGTGGTGGAGAGCGTGATCTTCCGTTCGATCGAGAACGTCACGATCCGGCGCTGGGGCATGCAAAGCTGACGCGCTTGCGCGGGGCCGGCGAGCCGCTAAGGTGGCGCGCCTTCCCCGCCCCTCCCCGTCCGAGCCCCGCATGAGCGCCAACGACAGCTTCCATATCGCCGTGCTGGCCGGCGACGGCATCGGGATCGAGGTGATGGCGCCGGCGCTCGAGCTGCTGCGCAAGGTCCAAGACACCACGCCGGGCCTG
>DASWSO010000383.1:0-4907 GCA_036402635.1 Xanthobacteraceae bacterium | reverse complement strand
CACTTCGGGGAAGATCGAGATCAGCCGGTTCCACGCCGCCTTCCAGCCGTCCTGGAACGCGAGGCCCTTGCCGTAAGGGCCGTAGCTGAGGATCACCGGGTACTTGCCGTCGCCCACCGGGCGGAAAATATCGGCGCGCAGGACGGCGCCGTCATCCATCGTAATCGGCGCATCCCATTCGATGCGCATGCCGTCGGCAGTCTCGGTCTTGTGCACGCGCGCGCAGCCTCGTGATGCGTTTCCGGTCGCGGACAGGCTTGCCGGCGGCAGGCTGCACACGCTTTCTTTTGCCGGCACGATGTCATAGACAACTTTGTATGACAAGTGCGGCTTTGTATGACAAGTTGCCCACCAGTGCGGCGGTCGCCGAGCCGCGGTGGCGAACGCCAAAATCCTCCTGAAGCCGTGAACGGATCAGCAATGAAAACGCAGACCATCAAGGTGCCGCTGCGCGACGGCGAGATGTCCGCCTACCTCGCCATTCCGGACGGGCCGCCGGCCGGCGCCGTCATCGCCATCATGGAAATCTGGGGCCTCAACGACACGATGCGCCATCACGCGCACGAGTTCGCCGAGGCCGGATTTGTCTGCCTGGTGCCGGATCTGTTTTGGCGGCAGGAGCCCGACGTCGAGCTGTCGGACCACAATCCGGACGACGTGCGCAAGGCGTTCGATCTCTACTACGACTTCGACTACGACGTCGCGGTCCAGGACATGGAGGACACCCGCGCGTTCCTGAAGGCGCATCCGGCGTGCAACGGCAAGGTCGGCGCCGTCGGCTACTGCCTCGGCGGCAAGCTCTGCTACCTGATGTGCTGCCGCACCGAGATCGATTGCGCGGTGGCGTATTACGGCACCTATATCGAGCACCGCATCCGCGAGGCGCCCAACCTGCACCGGCCGTTCGTGCTGCACATGGCGATGAAGGACCGCTGGGTGCAGGCGGAGGTGAACGACCTGCTGGAGCGCCGGCTGTCGCCCAATCCGAACGTCACGATCCACAAATATCCGGGCGCGGATCACGCCTTCGCGCGCTACGGCGGCAAGACCTACAGCAAGCCGGAGGCCGACCGCGCGCTGGCGTTGACGGTCGAATTCTTTGGGAAGCACTTGAAGTAATCATGGCGACCATGCGCAGAGCGCAGCGCGACCGCGCCGACAGGAAACCGGGCTTGCCGGGCCAGTTCCTGTACAGCGGGGTCGCGACCGAGCTGCGCAACCGCATTGCGCGCGGCCATTACGAGCCCGGCAGCCGGTTGCCGAGCCTCGCCGAGCTGACGCAGGAATTCGACGTCAGCGCGATCACCATCCGCCACGCGCTGCGCGAGCTCGCCTACGAGGGGCTGGTCGCGGGCCAGCAGGGCCGCGGCGTGTTCGTGCGGCCGCGGCCGAAGATCCATCGCGTGCTCGCCGGCGGCGGCGGCCGCTCGATCGGCGAGGAGATCGAGCGCGCCGGCTTCGCGCCGCGGATCGAAGCGCTTGCGTCCGGACTGGTGAAGGCCGACCGCGAGACCGCACGGCACTTGCAGGTCCCGGTCGGAACGCGCGTGCACCGTCACGAAAAGCTGACCTTCGCCGACACCGAGCCGGTGGCGCTGCATACGATCCACATGCTGCCGGCGCTGGCTCACAAGCTCGGCGGCACCGTCGGCGAGGAGTTCGTGCTGCCGCTCTTGCGCAAGAACGATATCGCGCCTGCCGAGCTGCAGTGCGAGTTCAGCGCCTTCTCGCTCCCGCTGGCGCAATCCGAGCTGTTCGGCCTGCCGGCCGGTTCCGCGATGATGCGGGTGCAATACACGCCGCTCGGCAAGGACGGGAAGCCGCTGTTCTGGGCGGTGATGATCTGCCGCGCCGACCGCTTCGTGTTCGACGCCCGGTTCCGCGCCAGCAGCTCCAACGCGAGCGGATGACCGGGCGTCGGGCCGGGAGAGCGATTCAGCGGCTCTAGAGCGCGATGGCGTGACCGTCGCGGCGGTGGTCGGCGACCGCCAACAGGCCGCCGCCGGGCAGGCGCTCGACGCATTCGGCCGAGCCGAAGAACGGCGACCCGGCCGCGCCCCACGTCACTTTGTGGTCGCGCCGGCGCAATGCGTCGAAGGTCGCCTGCGGCAGACCCGGCTCCAGGATGACGCTGCCGCTGAGATCCATGCTCCAGCGCGGCAGCGCCATCGCCTCGTGCAGCGGCAGGCGGTGCTCCACCATCGCCTGCAGCACTTGCGTCAGCGTGAGCGTCTGTCCCGGACCACCCGGTGTCGCCAGCACGTAGCGGATCTCGCCGCCCTCCAGCGCCATGGCGGGATTGAGCGTGTGCGCCGGACGCTTGCGCGGCGCCACCACGTTCGGATGGTCGGGCGCATTGGTGAAGCCGAACATGCGGTTGTTGAGCAGGATGCCGGTCTCCGGATCGGCGACGCCCGAGCCGTAACCGAGAAAAACGCTCTGCACGACGCAGGCGGCGTTTCCTTCCGCATCGGCGATCGAGATCACGGCGGTGCCGCCGGCATTCGCCGGCGCGGGCGCGTTGGCGCTGCGGAAAGCGCGCCGGAGCTCGGCAAGACCGGTTTCCGAAAGGATCGCAGGCGGGGCGCGCCCGACCACGTCCGGGTCGGCGACATACGTGTCGCCGAGCGCGAACGCGGCGCGCGCCGCCGCGATCAGGGCGGCGTAACGCTCCGGCGAGTCAACCGCCGCGGCGCGCAGGTCGGCGGTGTCGAGCGCCGCCAGCTGCAGCAGCATGAACAGGCCGAAGGAGTTCGGCGGCATCACCGCCACCTCCAGGCCGCGGTAAGGAACCCGCAGCGGCTCGACCCATTCGACGCTGCAGTCGGCAAGGTCCTGCGCACTCAGCCAGCCGCCGCGCGACTGCACGTAGCGCGCAACGCTGGCCGCCGGCGCGCCGCGATAGAACGCGTCGGCGCCGCCCTCGGCGATGGTGCGCAGCGTCGCCGCCAAAGCCGGTTGGCGAAAGATCGCGCCGGTCGCCGGTGCCGGCTTGAGGAAAAGCTGCGTGGCGCCGGGATCCTCGGCCAGCACCGCACGATTGGCGACGGTGGCGGCCGCGATTCCCGGCGAAGCCGGGAAACCGGTCGCCAAGTCGATCGCGCGCCTGAACAACGGCGCCCAATCGAGCCGGCCGAAGCGGCGGTGCAGCGCCTCCCAGCCGGCGACCAGCGCCGGAACGGTGCAGCTGCGCGGCCCGCGTTCCGGAATTCCACCGGCGAATGCGGCAACGTCGGTCAGCGCCGGCGCGCGGCCGGAGGCGTTGAGGCCGAAGGTGCGCCGCGCCGCGGCGTCGTGCAGCAAGATGAAACCGTCGCCGCCGATCGTCACCGCCGACGGCAGTGTCACGGTCAGCACCGCCGCCGCCGCAATCGCCGCATCCGCGACGCTGCCGCCGGCCGCGAGCGCTTCCCATCCGGCGGCGGCCGCGGCCGGATGGCCGCAGGAGATCGCCGCGGTGCGGCCGTAGAGCGGGCGCAGGCGGCGGGGCATCAGGCGATCCTCATTGCTGCTGGTTTCCGGCAGGTCTGCCGCGCGTGGCCCGGGCGGGCCGTTGACGGCTGAGCCTTCTGCACCGCCGGCCGCCACATGTCCACGCCCGTTTCGGCGCAGGGCTATAGGGAAAGGAGCTTTTCCGCCGTGATCGGCAGGTCACGCACGCGCTTGCCGCTGGCGTGGTAGACCGCGTTGGCGATGGCCGCGGCGACGCCCACCAGCGCGATCTCGCCCACGCCCTTGACGCCGAGCGGATTGACGTGCGGGTCGTGCTCCTCGACGAAGCTGGCGTCGAGCTCCACGATATCGGCATTCACCGGCACCAAATAGTCCGCGAGGCTGCCGTTGACGACGCGACCGTTGCGTTCGTCCACCACCGTGTGCTCCAGCAGCGCCATGCCGATGCCGCCGACCATGCCGCCGATGCACTGGCTGCGCGTGGTCTTCGGGTTGACGATGCGGCCGGCGCCGTAAGCGCCGACGATGCGGCGCACGCGCGTCAGCCCGAGATCGGGGTCGACCGTCACTTCGGCAAACACCGCACCGAACGCGTGCATGGAAAAGCGCGCCGACTCGTCGCCGGGCTCGCTCGTCACCTCGGCCTCCACCGGCTCGCCGATGCGGCGCATCGCTTCGGCGAGATCGATGTTGGGCTGGCCGGCGCGCGCCATCGCCTGCCGCTTGGCTTCCAGGCAGGCGGCCTGCACGGCGGAGCCGACGCTCGCCATGGTGAGCGAGCCGCCGTGCACGGGCGCACGCGGCAGATCCGTGTCGCCGAGTTCGAACCGCACCTTCTCGATCGGCAGCCCGAGCGCATCGGCGGCGACCTGCGTCATCGAGGTCCAGGTGCCCGGCCCCATGTCGCTCGCCGCGCTGGTCACATGCGCGGTGCCGTCCGGGAAGAGCCGCGCCTTGGCGCTGCAGGGCGCGCGGTTCATCGGATAGGTGGCGCTCGCCATTCCTTGTCCGACAAAAAGCCGGCCGTCGCGCATCGAGCGCGGCTCGGGCGTGCGCCGCGACCAGCCGAAACGCTCCGCGCCCACCCGGTAGCATTCGCGGGTCGAGCGGCTGGAGAACGGCAGCTCCTTGAATTCGTCCCGGCTCGGCTCGTTCTTCAGCCGCAGCTCGATCGGGTCCATGCGCAGCGCGACCGCGAGCTCGTCCATGGCACATTCGAGCGCGTACACGCCGGACGCTTCCCCGGGCGCCCGCATGTAGGTCGGGGTGTGCACGTTCATCGGCGCCAGCCGGTATTCGGTCGTGAGGTTCGGGCAGGAATGCAGGAACCGGGTGGCGTTGAGGGTCGCCTCGGTGAACTCCTCGTAGGTCGAGGTCTCCGCGGTCGCCTGGTGGATCACCGCCGTGAGCCGGCCATCGCGGGCGGCGCCGAGCGCCACCCGCTGGTCGGTGGT
>DASWSO010000382.1:0-3581 GCA_036402635.1 Xanthobacteraceae bacterium | reverse complement strand
CGCCACCGCGGCGAGCCGCTGTGGGGTGAGACCGACGCCGGAGGTGATCAGGTTGACGTAGAGCCCGGCGCCGCGCGCGCTGCCGGCGATCTCGACGAGGTCGCGCCGTGCGGCCGGCTCGCCGCCCGAGAGGTGCACCTGTAATACGCCGAGCGCTACTGCCTCGCGGAAGACCCGCGCCCAGGTGGCGGCGTCGAGCTCGTCGTGGCGGTCTTCCAGCGCCAGCGGATTCGAGCAGTAGGGGCAGCCGAGCGGGCAGCGGTGCGTCAGTTCGGCCAACAAGCCCAGCGGCCTCGGCAGTCCAGCGGGTGCGGGCGACGCGATCATGGTCAAAACTCCAACAGCCGCTTGTCGGCGAGCCCGCGCAGTAGCGCCGTCACGTCGGTCAGCACGCGCTCGCGCGGCGCACCGTAAGCGGCGGACAGCTCGTCGACGATCTCGCCCAGCGTCTTCTCGCCGGTGCAGCGCTCGAGCACCGCGACCGCGATCGCATCGGCCTTGAACACCCGCTCGGGCGCCAGCAGAACGTGGCCGCCATGCGCCTCGCTGTGCTGCAGCCGCACGCCGCGCGGCAGCCGCGGGCGGGCGTCCGCTGCGATGGTCGGGACTGCGGCAGGCTCGCTCACGAAGGCCTTTCAGGAGGCCGGCCGAAAGGCCCCCGGTGGAATGTGCCTCGGCTCTACATAGGCATGATGCAGCGCGTCCAACATGGCCCACAGCACGTCGCATTTGAACTCCAGCGCCGCCAGCACCTGCTGCTGGCGCTCCGGCGTGACCGCGTTCCGCTTCACGTAGTCGAGCGCGAAGTCGGAATCCCGCTGCGCCTGCGGCGGCCGCTTGTCGAAATAGGCCAGCGTCTCGCGCGTCACGAAGTCGTAACTGGCCAGCATGCCGGCCATCCGCTCGCTGATGATCACCGGCGAGAAAAGCTCCGTCAGCGAGGAGGCGATCGCCTCCAGCAGCGAGCGCTCGCGCACGAAATGCACGTAGGCTTCCACGGCGTAGCGCGTGCCCGGCAGGATGCCGCGGGTGGAGATCACGTAGTCGCGGTCGAGGCCGAGCCCGTCGGTGAGGCGCAGCCAACGCGCGATCCCGCCATCCCCTTCCGCCTCGCCGTCGTGGTCGACCAGCCGGTGCCGCCACTCGCGGCGGATCGCCGGATCGTCGCAGCGCGCGATCAGGCTCGCATCCTTGATCGGGATCATAGCCTGGTAATAGTAGCGGTTCAGCGCCCAGGCCTGCACCTGACCCTTGTCGCACTGCCCGCCGTGCAGCATGTGGTGAAACGGGTGCAGACGGTGGTAGCGCGCAGCGCCGATGGCGCGCAGCCGGGCTTCCAACTCGTCGGGCGACAGCAGCTGCAAAGGGGTGTTCCTGCCAGATCGTAAGGCGCGCGCGAGCGCGCCGTGCCAGTGCGATCAAAGCACGATCCGCATCCCGTCGAAAGCGATCTCCCAGCCTGCGGCCTCGATGGTGCGGCGTTCGGGCGAGCCCTCGACCAGCACCGGATTGGTGTTGTTGATGTGGATGTAGACGCGCCGCTTGCGGACGCCTGAAAGTAGCGCGAGCGACCCGTCGGGCCCACCGATCGGCATGTGCCCCATGCGGCGGCCGGTCTTTTCGCCAACGCCGGCGCGGATCATCTCCTCATCGGCAAACAGGGTCGCGTCGAACAGCACCGCGTCGGCCCGTTCCAGCCGCTGCAGCAGCGCCGGGGTGAGCGACGCCGCTCCCGGCACGAACACGAGGCGCGCGCCGCCGGCCACAAGCTCCACGCCGACATTGCCGCCGGCTGTGGCGGCCAAGTCCGCGGACTTTGCCTCCAGGTAGAGCGGGACTTTTCCCGGGACCTCGAACAGCTCGGCCGCGAGCTCGCCGGGCAGATCGAAGCGTTCGCCCAGCCGCGCGGGCCGGCGTGACACCAGATCGCGCGCGAGCACGTCGAACACCGGATTGCCGTCGAGCACCGCCAGTGTGTCGGGGGTCGCGTGCAGCGCGAAAGCCTGACGCTCACGCAGGCAGAGCAGTCCCGCGATCTGGTCCACCTCCGCGCCGGTGAGCACCATGGCGGCGATCGGGCTGTCGCGTGCCTCGCCGCGCGGATGCAGCGCCGGCGTGGCGGCGATCTGCTGGCGCAGATCGGGGCTGGCGTTGAGCAGCGTCCAACTCGCGCCATCGCCGGAGACCGCAACGCTCGCCTGCATCCGCGGCGTCACCCGCGGATCGCCGTTCCAGGCCAGCCGACACACCGGACACCGGCAATTCCACTGCGGATAGCCGCCGCCGGCCGCAGAACCGAGGACGATGGCGGTCAGGCGCGGCATGCCGGCACGCCGCGCCGCACGCTACCGGGGACGGCCGGCCGTGCGCGGCCTGCCGTAGGAGACGCGGTAGATCGCGCCGGCGTAATCGTCTGACACGAGCAGCGAACCATCCTTCATCTGCAGCACGTCGACCGGGCGACCGACGTAATTGTTGTCCTGGATGAAGCCCGTCAGGAAAGGCTCGATCGCCCGGATGCTGCCGTCGCGGTTGAGCTGCGCCACGACGATGTCGCCGCCGATTTTCTTGCTGCGGTTCCAGGCGCCGTGCCGGGCGATGAAGATCGCGCCGCGGTAGCTCGAAGGAAACGACGTGCCGGTATAGAACCGCATCCCCAGCGCCGCGGTGTGCGGGCCGAGCAGCGCGAGCGGCTTGACGAATTCGTCGCAGGAGCGGCCCCAGCCGAGCTCGGGGTCGAGCAGGTCGCCCTGGTGACAGAATGGCGCACCGAAGTGCTGGCCGGGCTGCGTGACGCGGTTGAGCTCGTCGGCCGGCAGGTCCTCCGACAGCCAGTCGCGGCCGTTCTCGGTGAAATAGAGCTGCTTGGTCGCCGGATGCCAGTCGAACCCGACGCTATTGCGCACGCCGCGCGCGATCACTTCCGGGCTGGAGCCGTCGAGGTTCATCCGCCGGATCTGCGAATATTCCTCCGACGCTAAGCAGTGATTGCACGGCATACCCACCGGGACGTAGAGCTTGTTGTCTGGCCCGATGCCGATGAACTTCCAGCCGTGCGGCTCGTCGGTCGGGAACTTGTCGGAGACGAGCGCCGGCTGCGGCGGATTGTCGAGGCTGGCTTCGATCTTGTCATAGCGCCAGACCTTCGAGACCTCGGCGACATAGAGCGATCCGTTGTGGAACGCGAGCCCGTTCGGCTGGTGCAGACCCTTGGCAATGGTCTTGACCTCGCGCTTGCCGTCCTTCTCGATGATCGCATAGACGTTGCCGGCCTTCTGCGTGCCGACGAACACGGTGCCGTTGGCGCCGAGCCGCATCGAGCGCGGGTTCGCCACGCCGCTCGCAAACACTTCCACCTTGAAGCCTTGCGGCACCTTCAGCTTGTTGACCGGCAGCTTGTCGGCCGCAACCGGCTCGGCCGGCGGCTCGATCGGCGCCAGTTTCATCGCCGCTTCGGTGTTTGGACGGCCGACGAAAGCGGGATCGGGTGCCTCCGCGGCGGTGGCGCGCGCAGGCGGTGAAAGGAGCGCAGGCGGCGCAGCCGGTGAGGAAGCGGCCGCCGCTGGGGGCGGCGCACCGAC
>DASWSO010000381.1:0-2812 GCA_036402635.1 Xanthobacteraceae bacterium | reverse complement strand
ATCGACCACGAGAACGGCTTCAGCACCCGCTACGGCCATCTCTCCGAAATCCTGGTCTCGGAAGGTGCCACCGTGCGGCCGGGCCAGCTCATCGGCCGGCTCGGGTCGACCGGCCGCTCGACCGGGCCGCATCTGCATTACGAGACCCGCATCGACGGCGATGCCGTGGATCCGCAGAAATTCTTGCGCGCAGGGCTTCGGCTGGACGAGAAGTCGTAACGCTGCAGTCGACGCCGATGCGCGGGACGCTCTACGGCACGCGGGTGGCCTGGCTCGCCACCAGCTGCCAGTCCGAGTTGGTCCGCACGTAGACGGCCAGCCAGCGCACCTGCCCGGTTCGTCTGCCGCGCGCGTAACTCAGCGGGCTTTTGCCGGTGACCACGATCGCGTTGGCGCCGTAGACGCGATAGTTCAGCTCCTGCACGGGCGCCGCCTCGATCATCGGCTCGCCCGCGAGCGCGGCGCGGATGCGCTCCTCCTTCGTTTGCACGCGGCCCAGGCTGTCGGTGTGCGTGAAGCTGTCGGCGTAGAGCTTGCGCAGCAGCGCGCCGTCCTTGCGCCTGACGGCACGCAGGATCGCCTCGTGCAGCCCCTCCACCTCATGCGCCACCGCCTGATCCTCGTCGGCGACGCCGGGCGGATGCGCAGCCGCCGGCGCGACAAGACCGACGAGCAGGTAGCCGGCGAGCAGCAGCCGGCGCAACACCACGTCGAAGATGCGCGCGCGCCGGCGCATCGCGTCAGTCGAGCTTGATGCCGACGGCGTCGACCACCTTCGCCCACTTTTCGGTCTCGGCCTTGATCACCTCGCCGAACGCCTCCGGCGTGCCGCCCATCGGGTCGCCGCCGAGCTCGGCCAGCCGCGCCTGGATCTTCGGATCCGCGAGCGCCGCATTGATCGCCTTGTTGAGCGTGTCGATCACCTCCCGCGGCGTTCCCTTCGGCGCACCCATGCCGAACCAGGCGCTGGCTTCGTAGCCCGGAACGGTTTCCGCGACGGTCGGCACGTCGGGGAGAACCTTCGAGCGGGTCGCGGTCGTGACCGCCAAGCCGCGCAAGCCGCCCGACTGCACATGCGGCAGCGTCGACGGCATGTTGTCGAACATCACCTGCACCTGCCCGCTCAGCATGTCGGTGAGCGCCGGGGCGGCGCCGCGGTACGGCACGTGCACGAGGTTCAAGCCGGTCATGGTCTTGAACAGCTCGCCGGAGAGATGCACCGAGGTGCCGTTGCCGGACGAAGCCATGTTCACCTTGCCGGGATTGGCCTTCGCGTAAGCGATGAACTCCGCGACCGTGTTCGCCGGCACCTGCGGGTTCACGGTCATCAGGTTCGGCACGCGGGCGATGCCGCCGACCGGGGCGATATCGCGGATGAAGTTGAACGACAGCTTCTTGTAAAGCGAGGCGTTGATGCCGTTGGCGGGATTGACGAACAGCAGCGTGTAGCCGTCCGGCTGCGCGTTCGCCACCGCTTCGGTGCCGATGTTGTTGGCGGCGCCCGGCCGGTTCTCGATGATGACCTGCTGGCCGAGGTGCTCGGACAGATGCTGCCCGATCAGCCGCGCCAGGATGTCGGTGGTGCCGCCGGCCGGATAGCCGACCACCCATTTGATCACGCGCGAGGGATACTGCTCGGCGGCGGCAAGGACGCTCGAGCCGCAGAGCGCGGCCAGGCCAAGCAAGCCTGCACAAAGGATACGGATGTTCCGGGTCACTTGCTGCTCCCGATTGCCGGCCGCGACCGCGCGGCGGAGGTTGTAAGCCGTCGCGCCACGATTGCACAGGTCGCGCGGCATGGTCCATAAGCGGCCCTGGTTGCCGCGTCAAAACGCCGAATCGCGCGGCTGCAGAAGGACCTTTGCATGTTCGAAGTGGTGGAGAACGCGCCCGACCGGCTGGTGATCAAGCTCGGCACCCGGGCCATGCACTCGACCACCTATATCTTCGACGGCATCAGCCACACCGCGCGTTTCGAGCGCACCCTGTTCGGGATCCGCCGCAAGCCGATCGAAGTGCCGTTCGACCAGATCACCGGGCTCGATCCGTTCGAGAGCAGCGGCTCGACCTCGGTCCTGCTGCAGCTCGCCTCCGGCAAGCGCCATTGGCTGTCCGGCGACACGCTCGCGACCACGACCACCGCGGTCAATCAGATGCGCGCCTTCCTCGGGCTGCCGGCGACGCAACCCGGCGCGGCGGTGAAGTCGCTGCCCCGCCGCTACCGCTGGCTGATCGCGACCGCCTCGGTGCTGGCCGGCCTCGCCTTCATCGCGGTGATGATCGGGCAGGTATCGAGCTACTTCCTATTGCCGGAGTGCGATTCGTCGCGCGCCGAGAAGACCGTGCGCAGCATCCTGGCCGAGATGAAGCTGCCGGCCGGCGCCATTGCGGACATGAAGCCGCTGGCGGAGACCCGCACCGAGAGGGTCTGCCAGGCGCGCGCGCAGCTCCCCGGCGGCGAGACCACCATCGCCTATCACGTGCTGTGGGATGGCTGGACGGCCATCGTCCACGTCACCGGCGATATCGGGACCGGCACCCTCGATGCGGCCAAGCTCGACGCCGCCAAGCAGGCGTCCGACGCATTCCTCGACCTCGCCAAGGAATCGCACCTCAACGGCCGTCCGCCGCGCGAATCGGACCCGCTGGTGAAGGCGTTGCTGGATCAGGTGTTCGACGTCGCGGCGGTGACCGGCACCCGGCTCGCGCCTTCGGAGGTGGAGAAAGGCATCGAGTGGTTCAATGTCGGCGAGAACGTCGGCATCGTCTACATCCTGGCCGGCACCGGCGTCTCCGACATCAACTCGCTGCC
>DASWSO010000380.1:0-2515 GCA_036402635.1 Xanthobacteraceae bacterium | reverse complement strand
GTCTCGAGACACATGCGGGCCACGGCCTGGATTACCTGACCGCCGAGGCGATCTGCGCCTTGCCGGAGATCGTCGAGCTCAATATCGGGCATTTCCTGATCGGCGAGGCGGTGTTCGACGGGCTCGCCAGTGTCGTGACGCGCATGCGGGCCGCCATGGGGCGCGGCCGCGGAAAGCCGTCATGATTCTCGGCATCGGCACCGACCTGGTCGATATCCGCCGCATCGAGCAGACGATTGCGCGCCACGGCGATCGCTTCATCAACCGCATCTACACCGAGACCGAACGTGCGCGCGCGGAGCGGCGGGCCAACCGCATCGACACCTATGCCAAGCGCTTCGCCGCCAAGGAGGCCTGCGCCAAGGCGCTCGGCACCGGCTTCCGCCAGGGCGTGTTCTTCCGCGACATGGGCGTGGTGAACCTGCCGTCCGGAAAGCCGACGCTGCGGCTGACCGGCGGGGCGCTCAAGCGCCTCGAGGCGATCACGCCGGCTGGCTTCGAGCCCCAGATCGACCTCGCGCTCACCGACGAATACCCGCTGGCGCAGGCCTTCGTGGTCATTTCAGCCATGCCGCGGGAGGGCGTAGGAGGGCTCATCCGGTTGATTGCGCGGCGCATGGCAAGCCGCTACAAGTGCCGGAATTCCGGGCCTGTTTCGGGCCTCCCGGAATGGTGGAGGCGACACAGCTAAGCGCCTGAAGGTAAGGGACTTTCCCGGTTTCCGCCGTGCCCGCGGGAGCGGGCGGAGGAAGCCGGCAGGCGTCGCGGCGGCATGAGCTCGGCGGTCGTGCCGGGCCCGCGGACCGCAACACGAAGTAATGAGCGGCGCGCGGGCAAGCGCAACCATGAGCACGAGAGGCCAATGAGCGTGTCGAGCCAGGATAAACGGCGGGAAAAGCGCAAGGAAGGCGGCGCGGCGGAAACCGGACGCGTGATCTTTCACGCCCTGATCATCGCCTTCGTGATCCGCACCTTCCTGTTCCAGCCCTTCAACATTCCGTCGGGGTCGATGATGGCGACCCTGCTGGTCGGCGACTATCTGTTCGTCTCGAAATACTCCTATGGCTACAGCCACTATTCGCTGCCGCTGTCGCCGCGCCTGTTCTCCGGCCGCATCCTGGGCTCCGAGCCGCAACGCGGGGACGTCGTGGTGTTCCGGTTGCCGAAGGACGATTCGACCGACTACATCAAGCGCGTCATCGGATTGCCCGGCGACCGCATCCAGATGATCGACGGCGTGCTCAACATCAACGAGCAGCCGGTGAAGCGCGAGCGCATCGACGACTTCATCGACGAGGACGGCGGCCGCACCGTGCGGGTCAAGCGCTGGCGCGAAACCCTGCCGAACGGCGTGAGCTACAACACGCTCGACCTGCAGGACAACGGCTTCCTCGACAACACCCAGGTCTACACCGTGCCGCCCGGCCACTTTTTCATGATGGGCGACAACCGCGACAATTCGACCGACAGCCGCGTGCTGAGCCAGGTCGGCTATGTGCCGTTCGAGAATCTGGTCGGCCGCGCCCAGATCATCTTCTTCTCGGTGGGCGACGGCGAGCCGGCGTGGCATTTCTGGAGCTGGCCGTGGTCGGTGCGCTGGAGCCGGCTGTTCACGATCGTGCGATGAGCCGCAGGACGAAGGGTCGCAAGGAACTCGAAGAGCGGATCGGCCACAGCTTTGCCGAAAGCGCGTTGCTCGACAGCGCGCTCACCCATATCTCGGCGCTTTCCGGCAAGAGCCGCGCCAACAGCTATCAGCGTCTGGAATTCCTCGGCGACCACGTGCTCGGCCTGGTGGTCTCCGACATGCTGTTTCGCGCCTTTCCCAAGGCGGACGAAGGCGAGCTGTCGCGCCGCCTCGCCGACCTGGTGCGCAAGGAGACCTGCGCCGAGGTCGCGCGCGCGATCGATCTCGGCGCCGTGATCAAGCTCGGGATCTCGGAATCCAACGCGGGCGGACGCCGCCGCCTCGCCATCCTGGCCGATGTGTGCGAGGCGCTGGTCGGCGCGGTCTTTCTCGACGGCGGCTATCCGGCGGCCGCCGCCCTGGTCGAACGGCTGTGGGGCGAGCGCATGCGCGCGCCGGCGCAGCTGCGCGATCCCAAGACCGTGCTGCAGGAATGGGCGCAGGCGCAAGGCCTGCCGACGCCGCTCTACCGCGAGGTCGAGCGCACCGGGCCGCACCACGATCCCGAGTTCCGCGTGTCGGTGGTGCTGCCGGCGCTCACGCCGGCCGAAGGGGTCGGCCGCTCCAAGCGCGCCGCCGAGCAGGCGGCGGCGGCGGCCTTGCTGACGCGCGAAGGCGTCGAGGCGGCGGCACCCGA
Organism: Xanthobacteraceae bacterium; assembly: GCA_036402635.1. Classification (GTDB taxonomy): domain Bacteria; phylum Pseudomonadota; class Alphaproteobacteria; order Rhizobiales; family Xanthobacteraceae; genus DASWSO01. The sequence continues at coordinate 191 of DASWSO010000380.1, read as the reverse complement.
TGGCTGAGCCGACACCAACCACGGACAACGACGCGCCGACCCGCTGCGGGTTCGTCGCCCTGATCGGTGCGCCCAATGTCGGCAAGTCGACGCTGGTCAACGCGCTGGTCGGCAGCAAGGTGACGATCGTCAGCCCGAAGGTGCAGACGACGCGCACGCTGGTGCGCGGCATCGCCATGGAGGGCCGTTCG
>DASWSO010000379.1:0-3579 GCA_036402635.1 Xanthobacteraceae bacterium | reverse complement strand
TCCATCGAGGTGAGGCCGCCGCCGGACGTGACCAGATAGATCGAGCCGCGGAACTGCTCGCGCCGCAGCGCGTCGTCCATGCGCGCCAGATAGCCGTCCATCAGCGGCTGCACATAGGCGTTGGCGACTGCTGTCGAGGTGCGCTCGTATTCGCGGATCTCCGGGCAGACCTCCGAGGAGAGCGTGACCGCGAGCTGCGGCACCGCCTGCTTCAAGATCGCGGCGGTGCGCTGCTCATGCGCCGGATTGGCGTAGGCGTGCATGAAGCAGATCGCGACGCTCTCGATCCGGTGCTCGCGAATGAAATCGAGATGCGCCTGCACGGCGGCTTCGTCGAGCGCCAACCGCACCTTGCCGTGCACGTCGACCCGTTCCGGAACCGTCAGCCGCAAGGCCCGCGGCACCAGCGGCCGCGGCTTCTCGATCATCAGGTCGTACTGGTCGTAGCGGCTCTCGTTGGCGATATCGAGAATATCGCGGAACCCGTCGGTGGCGATCAACGCCGTGCGGGCGCCGCGGCGCTCGATGATGGCGTTGGTGGCAAGCGTGGTTCCGTGCACCAGCACGCCGATGTCGGAGAAGTGCAGGCCGGTGTCGCCGAGGACGAGGCGCACGCCTTCGAGCACGCCTTCCTCGGGGCGGCCGGCGGTCGTCAGCACCTTGCGGGTGACGCGCTCGCGGCCGCGCTCCAGCACGATATCGGTGAACGTCCCGCCGATATCGGCGGCCACCCGCACGCCTTGCGTCATGTCGCGGAACGCACGTTAAGGCGCGGCGAGCCGGCCATCTGCTCACTGACGGCGCAGACCGAGGCGGGGTCCTCGTCGGCATGGCCGGTCGCGACCGCGGCCACGAACAGCGCCTTGGCGGCGCTGAGCATCGGCACCGGGCAATCCAGCGTGTCGGCGAAGCGCCCGATCAGTGACGCATCCTTGGCCAGGATTGTGGTGCGCGCCGAGATGTTCGGGCCGCCGTAGGAATTCGCCACCATCATCGGCCCGCGCAGCCGCAGCATGCGCGAGTCGGCCGCACCGGCGGTCACCAGCTGCAGCATCTGCTGCGGGTCGAGCCCGGCCTTGATGCCGAGCGCCAGGGCCTCGCCGGCGGCGGCGACATGGATCGCCACCAGATGGTTGGCGACGAACTTCATGCGGATGCCGTTGCCGAACGCTCCGACATGATGCGCCTCGGCTGAGAACGCCGCGAACAGCGGCTGCAGCGCGTCGCCGGCGGCGCGGTCGCCGCTGACGAACAGGATCAGGTCCTTGGTCCGCGCCTGCGCGCCGGTGCCGCTGATCGGGCAATCGAGCATGGTATGCCCGGCGGCCGTGAGGGTGCGCTGCGCCTGCAGCTTGTCCTCGAGCGCCAGCGTGCTCATCTCGACCACGGTGCGGCGCTGCGCTCCCCCGTCCGCGATCGCCTGCGCCACGGACTGCAACGCGGCGGCGGACGGCAGCACGGTCAGGATCGTCTCGGCTTCGGCCGCGACCGCGGCCGCATCGTGCGCCACCTCGGCTCCCAGCGCCCTCGCCTCCTCCCGCCGCGCCGCATCGGTGTCGTATCCGATGACGCGCCAGCCGGCCTCGACCAGATGGCGGGTGAACGTCCCGCCCATGATGCCGAGGCCCACAATGCCGACAATCTTCTTCATGCTCACGTCCACCAACCTCTTACACGCGGTGCCTACGGCAACCGGCGATCCCGGTCATTCGGAACCGGAGAGTGCCTAGGCGAGGGGAGCAAGGCAAACGCCGTGCCGGCGACACGCCTCCGGCAGCCTTGGCGCCGCGGCGGCGCTCACGCACACTCTAGCGCAACCGCGGGGGCTTCATGGTCATCGATCCCGATGCGCAACGCGTTCTCGACCTCATCCGCGCAGCCGGACGTCCGCCGTTCGAGAGCATCACGGCGCAGCAAGCGCGGGAGCTTTACCTGCGATCCAGCGCCTACTTGGGGGCGGAGCGCGCCGACGTCCTGGACGTGACAGACCTGGATGTGCCCGGCCCTGCCGGGCCGGTGCGCATCCGGCTCTATCGCGGCATCGGTGCGCCCGCGTCCGCGCCGCAGCCGGCGCTGGTCTATTTCCACGGCGGCGGCTGGACCATCGGCGACCTGGAAACCCACGACGGGTTATGCCGGCACCTGGCCAACGCGGCGCGCTGCATGGTCATCGCCGCGCATTACCGGCTCGCGCCCGAGCACAAGTTTCCGGCGGCCGTCGAGGACTGCGAGGCGGTGGTTCGCTGGACCTGCGGCGAAGGCGGTGCGCTCGGGATCGACCGCACGCGCCTCGCGGTCGGCGGCGACAGCGCCGGCGGCAACCTGGCGGCGGTGATGGCCCACATGGCACGCGACGGCGCGCTGCCTCCGCTCTGCTTCCAGCTGCTGATCTATCCGAGCGTGGACCAGCGCCTCGGCCAGGCGTCCTACGGCCGCGTCACCGGCGGCGTGCCGCTCACCACCGCCACAGTGCGGTATTTCCAGGAGAATTATCTCAGCGGTGCCGCCGACAAGCAGGACTGGCGGGCTTCGCCGCTGCTGGCGCGACGCTTCGACGGCCTGCCTCCCGCGATCGTGATCACGGCCGCGCACGATCCGTTATGCGACGAGGGGCACGAATACGCCGCCAAGCTCGACCAGGCTGGATGCCGCGTCACCCACCTGCATTTCAACGACCAGCCGCATGGCTTCTGGCATTGGGGCCGGCTCGTGCGCAGCGCCGACGCGGCGCTGGAGTTTGCGGCCAGCCGGCTGCGCGCCGCTTTCGACGGCCCGGCGGTGATTGAGGCTCTTGAGAAACGCTCGGCAATCAACCAAGAGAGCAATGGCGAACTCCCCGCCGCTTGCCTTTGCGCGCGGAACGGCTAAAAAACCCACCCCCTAATCTACGGTCGCATGCGGCCGCACCTTCTAGCGGAAGAACATACGAGATGGCTCAGAATTCCTCGCGTCAGGCCGGGCGGCATTTCCTGCATATTCCGGGGCCGAGTCCCCTCCCCGATCGCGTGCTGCGCGCGATGGACACCCCGATCATCGATCATCGCGGGCCGGAATTCTCGCGCCTCGCGCGGCGTGCGCTCGACGGCATCAAGACGATCTTCAAGACCACCAATCCGGTGATCATCTACACCGCCACCGGCACCGGGGCCTGGGAAGCCGCGCTGGTCAACACGCTGTCGCCCGGCGACCGCGTGCTGATGGTCGAGACCGGCCAGTTCGCCACGCTGTGGAAGAACATGGCGGTGAAGCTCGGGCTCAAGCCGGAATTCATCGCGACCGACTGGCGCACCGGCGTCGACCCGGCGGCGATCGAGGCCAAGCTGCGCGAAGACAAGAAGCATGAGATCAAGGCGGTCTGCTTCCTGCACAACGAGACCTCGACCGGCGTGCTCTCGCCGGTCGCTCCGGTGCGCAAGGCGATCGACGCCGCCGGACACCCTGCGCTGCTGATGGTCGATACCATCTCGTCGCTCGCCTCCACCGATTACCGGCACGACGAGTGGGGTGTCGACGTCACCATCGGCGGCGCCCAGAAGGGCCTGATGATGCCGCCCGGCATGTCGTTCAACGCGGTGAGCG
>DASWSO010000378.1:0-1536 GCA_036402635.1 Xanthobacteraceae bacterium | reverse complement strand
AGACCGTCTACGCCAACGTCAACAACGGCGTCTATCGCGCCGGCTTCGCCACCACGCAGGCGGCCTATGAGGAAGCGTTTGGCGCGCTGTTCGGCACGCTCGACGAGCTGGAGCGGCGGCTGTCACGGCAGCGCTATCTGGTCGGCAATCGGCAGACCGAGGCCGACTGGCGGCTGTTCACCACGCTGGTGCGGTTCGACGCCGTCTATCACGGGCACTTCAAGTGCAACCTGCGCCGCATCGTCGATTATCCGAACCTGTCGAACTATCTGCGCGACCTCTACCAGGTGGCGGGCGTGGCTGAGACGGTGAGCCTCGACCACATCAAGCGGCACTATTACGGCAGCCACCGCAACCTCAACCCGAGTGGGATCGTGCCGGTCGGCCCGGCGCTCGACTTCGCGGCGCCGCACGACCGCGCCCGCTTTCGGTGAGAGCCGGTCAGCCCGCCGCCGCCATCGCGATCGCCGCGGGCTGCTGCTGACGCAGCAGCGCGAGCGCCTCGGCCGCCGGCACGGCGCGGCCGAACAAAAAACCCTGGCCGAAGTCGCAGCCGGCCGACAGCAGCTCGGTGCTTTGCTGCCCCTGCTCGATACCCTCCGCCGTAACGGTCAGTCCGAGGCCATGTCCGAGTCCGAGAAGCGCGCGCACCAGCGCGGCGGACTCGGGCTCGGTCTGCATCTCGGCAACGAAGCTGCGGTCGATCTTGATCTTGTCGACCTTGAAATTGCGCAGGTGATAGAGGCTGGAATAGCCGGTGCCGAAATCGTCGAGCGCGAGGCGCACTCCGGCGGCGCGCAGCGAGGCGAGCACCTCCTGCGCCGCCGAGAGATCGCGCACCAGCGCGCTCTCGGTCAGTTCGAGCTCGAGCCGCGACGGCGACAGTCCCGCCTTGGCGAGGATCGACAGGACCCGCAAGCCGAGCGTGCGGTCCTTGAGCTGCAGCGGCGACAGATTGAAAGACAAAGTGAGATGGGCAGGCCAGCTCATCGCATCCGCGCACGCACGGGCCAGCAACTGATCGGTCAATGGCGCGATCAGCCCGCAATCTTCCGCGATGGCGATGAACCGGGTCGGAGGAATTTCCCCCAACACCGGATGCGACCAGCGCGCGAGCGCTTCGAAACCGATGATCTGGTTGCTGCGCAGGTCCATGACGGGCTGATAGAACGGAACGATCGCCTCGGTTTTCACGGCCTGCTTCAACTCGCGCTGGAGCATGTCGCGCTCGCGCACGACCGCGTCCATCTCCTCCTCGAAAAAACGCAACGCGGATTGCGGTTCGGTCTTGGCGCGGTACATGGCGATGTCGGCGCGCCGCAATATCTCCTCGGCGCTGGCGCCATCCTGCGGAAACAGCGCGACCCCGACGGCGACCCCGATCTGATGCGACGCGTTGCCGGCGTGGATCGGGGCGTCGAGCGCCTTGATGATGCGAAGCGCGATGTTGGCGGCATCGTCCGGACCGGCGACGTGGGTCGCCAGCACCGCGAACTCGTCGCCGCCAATACGCGCGACGATGTCGACATCGCGCAC
>DASWSO010000377.1:0-2916 GCA_036402635.1 Xanthobacteraceae bacterium | reverse complement strand
TTGGCGCGGCGCGCAATGCTTCTGCCTGTACGAAGTCATGCGTCCAATCAGTCGACGGCACTTCCGTCATCCCGCCAAGGAGTCCCTTGGCGGGACGTGTGCGCATCAGCGCTTCGACGCCGCCGCGCGTGACCCAGAACGCCGCGCCGCGGCGCAATCTGCCTTCCGCTTTCGCGGCCTTGCGTGGAAAGCTCTCCTGCTCGCCGCGGGCGCGCGCTTTGCAAACGTCGCTCCACGGACAAAGCGCGCAAGCGGGCTTTTTCGGTGTGCAGATGGTGGCGCCGAGATCCATCAGCGCTTGCGCAACATCGCCGGCGCGCCGCACCGGCGTCAGCGTCTCCGCGAATGCCCGCACGATCGGCTTGGCCGCCGGCAGTTGCTGCTCGATCGCGAACAGCCGCGTCACCACCCGCTCGATGTTGCCGTCCACCGGCATCGCAGCCCTGTCGAAGGCGATCGCCGCGATCGCGGCGGCCGTATAGGTCCCGATCCCCGGCAGCGCCCGCAGCGCCTTCTCGTCGGCCGGAAAATGCCCGCCGTGGCGGTCCATCACCTCGCGGGCGCAGGCGTGCAGGTTGCGGGCGCGGCTGTAGTAGCCGAGCCCGGCCCAGGCGCGCAGCACGTCGTCGAGCGAGGCGGCCGCGAGCGCACCGACCTCGGGCCACTGCGCGAGGAACTGCGCGTAGTATGGCGCCACCGCCTTGACGGTGGTCTGCTGCAGCATGATCTCGGAGAGCCAGACCCGGTACGGATCGACGCTCTCCCCCGGCTCGGCGCGCCACGGCAGCCGGCGCCGGTGGCGGTCGTACCAGGCGAGCAGCGCCTGCGGGTCGGGCGCTGCCTGAGCCTTCGGCTTTCTCCGCGCGGCCGCGGCTGCTAGGGTCATAAGCCAAGCGCATGGCAGAGCGGCCGCCTATGAACAAGCCTTCCAGAAGTTATCCCCGGCCGCTCGCCGACCTGATCGGCCGCGCCGTCGGCGACGTGTTCGCCAAGCAGGGCTTCGCCTCCGGCGAGCTGGTCACGCACTGGCCGGAGATCGTCGGCGACGAGGTCGCCGCCCATGCGGAGCCGATCAAGCTCCAGTGGCAGCGCACCCGCGAAGGCGACGAGCCGCAGCCGGCGACGCTGCTGCTGCGGGTCGAAGGGCCCGCGGCGCTGGAAGTGCAGCACCTCGCGCCCGTGATCCTGGAACGGGTGAACCGCTTCCTCGGCTGGCGGGCGGTGGGCCGTATCGGCATCCGCCAGGCGCCGCTCAACCGGCCGGTCCGGCCCAAGCCGCCGCCCGCCCCTTCGCCGGAGCAGACCGCGCGGGTGGCCGCGACCCTGACGGCGGTGGAAGACGAGGGCCTGCGTGCCGCGCTCGCCCGGCTCGGGGCCGCGGTCAAGCAGGCGTGATCGGCGGTTGCGGCCGACGCTGCGGCCAACCATTGCCACAATGCGGGTTTCAGGCTAGCGAGCCGGCCAACCGGGCCAACCAGCGGAGAGTTCCGTGCTGACACGTCGCGCGTTCCTGCAGGGCGCTTCCGTCCTGACCCTCGGGGCGGCCATGCTCGCCAACCTGCCCTTCGACCTGCAGCTGGCCGGCGATGCGCTGGCGCAGGGAGCGCCGGCGGCGGCTCCGACGCCGGAAGACGTTGCCAAGCCCGGTCCGCTCGGCGACCAAGCGCAGGGCGACGCCAACGCGCCGGTGACCATCGTCGAATATGCCTCGATGACCTGCACTCACTGCGCCACCTTCCACAACACCGTCTATCCGACCCTGAAGACGCGCTACATCGACACCGGCAAGGTCCGCTACATCCTGCGCGAATTCCCGCTCGACCCGCTCGCCGCCGGCGGCTTCATGCTGGCGCGCTGCGCCGGCGAAGGTAAGTACTTCACGGTGGTCGACGCGCTGTTCAAGCAGCAGCCGAAGTGGGCGTTCGTGCAGAACCCGATCCCGCCGCTGTTCGCGATCGCCAAGGAAGTCGGCGGCTTCACCGAGCAGAGCTTCGAGAAGTGCCTGTCCGACCAGAAGCTGCTCGACGGCATCGACGAGACCCGCAGCGGCGGCCAGAAGCTGGGCGTCAACTCGACCCCGACCTTCTTCATCAACGGCAAGATGTTCCGCGGCACCATGACGGTCGAGGAGCTCGACAAGCAGATCGCGCCGCTGCTGAAGAGCTAAATCGCACATCTGGCGGGGAGAACCGCGAGAGCGCGGTTGCCGGTAACGGTCTGTTGATTCATTCTCCGCCGCGATGCGGTATTTGCGAGTGATTCGGAACGGACGCGGCTTCGCGCGCGCCCCTGACGTGGGCAGCGCGCCTTTCCGTTATGCCGACCTCCATGAGGTGCGGCGATGAAACTCACGCGCCTGCGGCTGATCGGCTTCAAGTCGTTCGTCGAGCCGACCGATGTGCTGATCGAGCCGGGCCTGACCGGCGTGGTCGGGCCGAACGGCTGCGGCAAGTCGAATCTCGTGGAAGCGCTGCGCTGGGTCATGGGCGAGTCGTCGTACAAGGCGATGCGCGCCGCCGACATGGACCAGGTGATCTTCTCCGGCTCCGGCAACCGTCCGTCGCGCAACACCGCCGAGGTGATGCTGACGATCGAGAATTCCGATCGCACCGCGCCGGCCGCGTTCAACGACAACGACATTCTCGAAGTCTCCCGCCGGATCGAGCGCGAGCAGGGCTCCACCTACCGGGTCAACGGCCGCGAGGTGCGCGCCCGCGACGTGCAGATACTGTTCGCCGACGCCTCCACCGGCGCTCGTTCGCCCGCGCTGGTGCATCAGGGCCGCATCGGCGAAATCGTGCAGGCCAAGCCTGAGCAGCGCCGCCGCGTGCTGGAAGAGGCCGCCGGCGTCGCCGGCCTGCATGCGCGCCGGCATGAGGCGGAGCTGCGGCTGCGCGCCGCCGAGCACAATCTCGA
>DASWSO010000376.1:0-3475 GCA_036402635.1 Xanthobacteraceae bacterium | reverse complement strand
CTCGTATCGATCCGCTTGAACGCGGTCGTCTGCGAGTTGGCGATGTTGCCTGCAATGTTCTCGAGCGCATACGACTGCGCTCGCAGACCCGTCACCGCATTGGTGAGAGCGCCGAAAATGCCCATGACTGTGCTCCTCGCGAACGCGTCGTACGCGGCTCACGCAGGCCGCGCCGGGACAAATCGCAAGGGGTGTGCCAACCCGGGCCGGCCGGTTTTTCCGCGGATTGCATGGGCTTCCGGCCTACCGGCGCGCCGGGGTCGAGGATTTTTTGCCGGCCGACGGGCAAACTTTGCCGGCCCGAAAAGGTGAAGGCCGCCTTGCGGCGGCCTTCGAGAAACGCGTCCGGAGACCGCGGCGCTAGCTCGAGGCACCCGGCTCCGCGGCAGGGACGAACTTCATCGCCACGCCGTTCATGCAGTAGCGCAGTCCGGTCGGCTTCGGCCCGTCGTCGAAGACATGGCCGAGATGGCCACCGCAACGGCTGCAATGCACTTCGGTGCGCGTGGTGAACCAGGAGCGGTCGGTCGACGTGCCGATCGCGTTCGGAAGCGGCTCGTAGAAGCTCGGCCAGCCGGTGCCGCTCTCGTACTTGGTCTTGGCACTGAACAGCGGCTGCTCGCAGGCGGCGCACACGAAGGTGCCGACCCGCTTCTCGCGGTTCAGCGCGCTCGTTCCCGCCCGCTCGGTTCCGTGCTTGCGCAGCACGTCGTACTGCTCCTTCGAGAGCAGGCGGCGCCACTCGTCGTCGCTGTGGGTCAGCTCGAAGGTCTTCTCAGCGGTCATCGCCATGTCGGCTCTCCACGTCAGCGCGGCCAGAGCGGCCAGGCTGGTTGATGTAACAAAAAGCCGGCGCGTCATCATGATGTCTCTCCCCCCGCCTCGGCACCCCAGAGTTCCTTGAGGCGTTGATCGCGCCCGCAGTTCCAGCGGTAGAACTTATATTTGGTCGGATTCTTCAGATAGAAGTCCTGGTGGTAGTCCTCCGCCTTGTAGAACGGCCCGGCCGGCACGATCTGCGTCACGATCGGCTGCTTGAAACGGCCCGAGGCCACGAGTTCCTGCTTGGACGCTTCCGCCAGCCGCTTCTGCTCCTCGCCGTGCACGAAGATCGCGGAGCGGTACTGGTCGCCGCTGTCGCAGAACTGCCGGTCCTTGGCGAGCGGGTCGATGTTGCGCCAGAACACCCGCAGCAGTTGCGCGTAGCTCACCTTGGCCGGGTCGTAGACGATCTCCACCGCCTCGGCGTGACCGGTGCCCCCGGCGGAGACCTGCTGGTAGCTGGCATTGGGCACGTGGCCGCCGATATAGCCGGAGGTGGTGCTGAGCACCCCGTCGATCTTGTCGAACGGCGGTTCCATGCACCAGAAGCAACCGCCCGCAAAGGTGGCGACGGCGGTGTTGGCCGGAGCCGGCTTGGCGGCGTCCTGGGCCGCGGCGGGCAAAACCAGCGCCGCAAGGACCATGGCGATCGGCAACAGTCGGCGTGGCATGAGTTCCCCTGCGTTCCTGCTCGAACCACTGACGGTTCACTGCCATATACGGACCGCCCGGGCGGACGTTACCACGGCCGCCACGCAAATCGGTCACGAAACCGCGAGCGCCGGCCGGGACGCCGGGCTGTGCGGGCCGCGAGATATGTTAGTGATGCGCCGCCCGAATAAGCAGTGGAGCGAGCATGCGGTTTGAAGGAACGAGCGCCTACGTCGTCACCGACGACCTCAAAGTGGCGGTGAACGCCGCGATCGCGCTCGAGCGGCCGCTGCTGGTCAAGGGCGAGCCCGGAACCGGCAAGACGGTGCTGGCGATCGAGATTGCCAAGGCGCTCGGCGCCCCGCTGCTGGAGTGGCACGTCAAGTCGACCACCAAGGCGCTGCAGGGCCTCTATGAGTACGACGCGGTGACGCGGCTCCGCGACAGCCAGCTCGGCGACGAGCGCGTCAAGGACATCCGCAACTACATCAAGCGCGGCAGACTGTGGGAGGCGTTCGTCAGCGACCAGCGGCCCGTCCTGCTGATCGACGAGATCGACAAGGCCGACATCGAGTTCCCCAACGACCTGCTGCAGGAACTCGATCGCATGGAGTTCTTCGTCTACGAAACCGGCGAGATGATCAAGGCGCGGCGGCGCCCGATCGTGATCATCACCTCCAACAATGAGAAGGAGCTGCCGGACGCTTTCCTGCGCCGCTGCTTCTTCCACTACATCCGCTTCCCGGATACCGAGACGATGCGCGCCATCATCGAGGTGCACTTTCCCGGCATCAAGCAACGGCTGGTGGGCGAGGCGCTGCGGCTGTTCTACGAGATCCGCGACGTGCCCGGCATGAAGAAGAAGCCGTCGACATCGGAGCTGCTCGATTGGCTCAAGCTGCTACTGGTCGAGGACATCGGACCGGAGATGCTGCGCGAGCGCGACCCGAAGAAGCTGATTCCGCCGCTGCACGGCGCGCTGCTCAAGAACGAGCAGGACGTCCACCTGTTCGAGCGCCTTGCCTTTATGGCGCGGCGCGAGGGGCGATAGGTGGATGTCGGCGCAGGACGCGGGACGGCAATGCGCCGGCTGATGCTGCTGCGGCACGCCAAATCCGACGGGTCGGTTGGCGGCCAGTCCGATGCGGAGCGCGCGCTGGCGCCGCGCGGTCGCGCGGTGGCACCGGTGGTGGGCCGCTACATGGCGCAGCACGGATTGCGACCGGATCTCGCGCTGGTCTCGCCGGCGCGGCGCACGCGCGAGACCTGGGACTTGGTCGGACCGGCGTTCGATGCGCCACCGCCGGCCAAGTTCGACAAGCGGCTCTACGAGGCCCGCGCCGCTGCCATCCTGGCGGTGATCCAGCAGGCGCCGGACGAGGCGCACACCCTGCTGCTGGTCGGGCATAATCCCGGCATGCAGGAGCTGGCCAACCTTCTGGCCGCCTCGGGCGACCGCGATGCGCGGCAAGCCCTGGCGGAAAAGTTCCCGACCGCCGCACTGGCGGTGATCGACTTGCCGGTCGACCGCTGGAAGGACGTGCGCGCCCAGGCCGGCCGGCTGGATCGGTTCGTGACACCTCGCGCGCTCACGCTTGAGGCGGATTGATGCACCCGCGGCGCGCAGCTTCGGCCGGGTGACCGCGGTGGCTCTCCTGCCGTTCGGAACGATTGCCGAAGAGGCGCGGCTCGCCACCCGCTCCTTGCTCGAGTTCGGCGCCGGCCTGGTGAACCCGACGCTGCGGCTTGGCGTGACCGGCCTCTCGCGCGCCGGCAAGACCGTGTTCATCACCGCGCTGGTGCACAACCTCATCCACGGCGGGCGACTGCCGGTGTTCGAAGCGATGGCGCAGGGGCGCATCGCGCGCGGGCGGCTGGAACCGCAGCCGGACGACGCGGTGCCCCGCTTCGACTACGAGAGCCACGTCAAGGCGCTGGTTGTCGAGCGGCGCTGGCCGGAATCGACCCGCCGCATCAGCGAGCTGCGGCTCGTCATCGAATA
>DASWSO010000375.1:0-7679 GCA_036402635.1 Xanthobacteraceae bacterium | reverse complement strand
GATCCAGCCGAGCGGCTGCCAGATGAAGAACAGGATCAGCGCCAGGATCACGAAGGCGATGATGAACGGATAGCCCTCGCGGTGAATCGGCACGAGCTGGGAGCGGACGGAAGCCAGAACTGACATTCTTCAAAGGCTCATTGGGCTGCGGCCGGCGTGCTGTCGATCGGCAGCGGCGACTCTGATGCGGACTCCGCGATCGGCGGAGGGTTGCGGTTGGGCGGCACGCGGTCTTCCGCGGCGCGGGCGAGCTTCTCGCGCGCCTCCTCGGCTTCGCGCTGCCGATTCCACATGCCGGCATAGAGCCCGCCGCGCTCCAGCAGCTGCTGGTGCGTGCCGCGCTCGACGATCGCGCCGGCGTCGAGCACGATGATCTCGTCGGCATTGATGATGGTCGAGAGCCGGTGCGCAATCACGAGCGTGGTGCGGTTGCGCGACACCCGCTCGAGCGCGTCCTGGATTTCCTTCTCGGTGTAGCTGTCGAGCGCCGAGGTAGCCTCGTCGAGGAGCAGGATCGGCGGCTGCTTCAGGATCGTGCGGGCGATCGCGACCCGCTGTTTCTCGCCGCCCGAAAGCTTCAGGCCGCGCTCACCGACCTCGGTCTCATAGCCTTTCGGTGACGCGCGGATGAACGGATCGATCTGCGCAAGGCTTGCGGCCTGCTCCACGTCTTGGTCGCTCGCCTCCCAGCGGCCGTAGCGGATGTTGTAACGGATGGTGTCGTTAAACAGCACGGTGTCCTGCGGGACCATCCCGATGGCGGCGCGCAGCGTGGCCTGCTGCACCTGCCGGATGTCCTGGCCGTCGATCAGGATGCGGCCGCCGGTCACCTCGTAGAAGCGAAAAAGCAGCCGCGAGATGGTGGACTTGCCGGCACCGGACGGCCCGACGATCGCGACGGTGCGCCCGGCCGGCACGTCGAAGGTGATGCCGTTGAGGATGGTGCGGTCGGGATCATAGGCGAAGCGCACGTCTTCGAAGCGAATCGCGCCCGATTTCACCTGCAGCGGCTGCGCACCCGGAATGTCCTTGATCTCCGGCTCGCGGCCGAGGATCGAGAACATCGTCTCGATATCGGTCACCGCCTGCTTGATCTCGCGATACACCATGCCCATGAAATTGAGCGGCTGGTAGAGCTGGATCATCATCGCGTTGATCATCACGAAATCGCCGACCGTGTTGGTGCCGGCCTGGATGCCGTAGACGCACATCACCATCGCGATGGTGAGCCCGGCCGTGAAGATCACCGCCTGCCCGGCATTGAGCACCGCCAGCGAGGTATAGGCCTTCACGCTGGCGGATTCGTAGCGCGCCATTGAGCGGTCGTAGCGCTTCGCCTCGCGCTCCTCGGCGACGAAGTACTTGACCGTCTCGTAATTGAGCAGCGAGTCGATCGCCTTGGTGTTGGCGTCGGTGTCACTGTCGTTCATGCTGCGGCGGATTCCGATCCGCCACTCGGTCGCCTTGTAGGTGTACCACATGTACAGGACGACCATGACCATGATCACGGCCACGTAGCGCCAGTCGAACATGTAGAGCAGCACGCCGAGGATCATCACGAGCTCGACGATGGTGGGAACGAGCTGCAGGATCACCATGCGGACGATGACTTCGATGCCGTTGCGGCCGCGCTCCAGCACCCGCGTCAGCCCGCCGGTCTTGCGCTCCAGGTGGTAGCGCAGCGACAGCTGGTGCATGTGCTCGAAGGTGCGGAAGGCGAGCCGCCGCACCGCGTGCATGGCGACCTTGGCGAACAGCCCGTCGCGCGCCTGCGTCAGCAGCGCCATCAGCACGCGGGTGCCGCCATATGCGACCGTGAACAGGGTCGGCAGCGCCAGCGCATAGCCGAGGCCGGACAGGAAAGCCGGGCCGCTGGAAATTCCGGCGAGCGCGTCGGTCGCCCATTTGAAGGTGAACGGCACCGCCATGGTGGCGAGCTTCGCGGCTAGCAGCATCACCATGGCGGCGAGCACGCGCAGCTTCAGGTCGCGGCGGTCCGCCGGCCAGATATACGGCCACAGCCGCAACAACGTCTGGAAAAGCGCGCCATTGCGGGCGGAGATTTCCGGCCGCGCTTTCGCGCCGGCGGAGGAAAGGCTCATCGTCATCGTCAAGTCCGGCTGCGGACGGCCCGCACCGGACCATCGTGTCATCCCATAACATAGTCATCGGAACGAGGGTCAATCATGCCCTGTCTCCCGGGTCTCCGGGCCATGCCGCGCTTGCTTTGGCGGTGGCCGAATGCCACATCGCGCCGATGCAGAAGATTCGCACCATATGCGTGTTTTGCGGTTCCGGGCCGGGAACCAACCCGGCCTTTGTAGAAGCTGCCCAAGCGTTCGGCCGCATCATGGCCGAGAACGGCATCGGGCTGGTCTACGGCGGCGGCTCGTTCGGGCTGATGGGCGCGGTGGCGACCGCGGTGCTCGACCACGGCGGCCGCGTCACCGGCGTCATCCCGGAATTCCTCACCGACCGCGAGAAGGCGCTGCGGCGGGCGCAGGAGATCATCGTCACCCCCGACATGCACGCCCGCAAGCAGATCATGTTCGAGCGGGCCGACGCCTTCGTCGCGCTGCCGGGCGGCATCGGCACGCTGGAGGAGACGGTCGAGCAGATGACATGGGCGCAGCTCGGGCGCCACCGCAAGCCGATCCTGCTGGCCAATATCGAGGGGTTCTGGGACCCGCTCTGTGCGCTGCTGGAGCATATGAAAGAACTCGCCTTCATCCGCGCCGGGCTGACCATCAACCTGCTGGTGGCCGATTCGGTCGGGAAGATCCTGCCGAAACTGGAAGCCGCCGCGCCGGAATCCCCCGAGCGCGAAACCGAGTTGGCGGCGCCGACCATCGAGCGGATGTAGGTCCGTGCCCCGGGCGCAGCGCAGCGCCTCCTCGCGGTGCGCTGCAGACCCGGGACCGGTTCGTCAAAGTCTCAAGATGGAGGCAAAGTGCGGGACGACGGCCTCTGCGTCCCCTGCCCTACGTCCAGGAACGTGACCGCTTCGATGCGGTTGCCCTCGGGGTCGCGCACGAACGCCCCATAGTAGCGGTCGTTGTATTCCGGGCGCAGGCCCGGCGGCCCGTCGTTGCTCCCGCCGCCCGCCAGTGCCGCCGCATGGAATGCGTCGACCGAGGCCGTATCGCGCGCCCGCAGGCACACATGCGTGCCCGGATTGGCGTCGCCAGGCGCCATGCCAGGCCGGTGGTTGAGCCAGAATTCCGGATAGGTCTTGCCGAACCCGACCGTGGTCGGGCGCGCGACCAGCTGGGCGAGGCCGATCGTCTGCAGCACCGACGCGTAAAAGCGAGCTGAGGCTGCGAGATCGCGGACGCCGATGGAGACGTGGTCGATCATATCGCCTCCGCGGTTCAGACGGGCGCGCCGGCCTTCACCAGCTTGTAGGTGATGGAATCCATCAGCGCCTGGAACGATGCGTCGATGATGTTCGGAGACACGCCGATCGTGGTCCAGCGTTCGCCGTTCTCGTCTCGGCTTTCGATCAGCACGCGCGTCACCGCCTCGGTGCCGCCATTGAGGATGCGCACACGATAGTCAGTCAGTTCCAAGTCCCCGATGTAGCGCTGGTATTTGCCGAGGTCCTTGCGCAGCGCGACGTCGAGCGCGTTCACCGGGCCGTTGCCCTCGCCGGCAGAAATCAGGGTCTCGCTGCCCACCCTCACCTTGACGATCGCTTCCGCCACCGTGACCAGATCGCCGACCGCATTATAGCGCCGCTCCACGTTGACGCTGAAGCGTTCCACAGTGAAGTAGTCCGGCACGCCCCCGAGCGTGCGCCGCGCCAGCAATTCGAATGACGCGTCGGCGGCCTCATAGGCATAGCCGGACGCCTCGCGCTCCTTCACGACGTCGAGCAGCCGCCCGAGACGCGGATCGTCCTTCGCCACCTTGATGCCGACACGATCGAGCTCGGCCAGCACGTTGGACTTGCCGGCCTGGTCGGAGACCAGCAGCCGCCGCACGTTGCCGACACGGTCGGGCGCGACATGCTCGTAGGTCGCCGGCTCCTTCATGATGGCGGAGGCGTGGATGCCGGCCTTGGTGGCAAACGCGCTCTCGCCGACATAGGGCGCGTGCCGGTCGGGCGCGCGGTTGAGCATCTCGTCGAGCATGCGCGACACATGCGTCAGCTGCGCCAGCTTGTCGTCGGGCACGCCGATCTCGAACTTGTCGGCGAATTCCGGCTTCAGCTTGAGGGTTGGGATCAGCGAGATCAGGTTGGCATTGCCGCAGCGCTCGCCCAGGCCGTTGAGCGTGCCCTGGATCTGCCGCGCGCCGGCACGCACCGCCGCGAGCGAGTTCGCCACCGCCTGTTCGGTGTCGTTGTGGGCGTGAATGCCGACGCGATCGCCGGGGATGTGCGTGACGACGTCAGCGACGATCGCCTCCACCTCGTGCGGCAGCGTGCCGCCATTGGTGTCGCACAGCACCACCCAACGCGCGCCCGCCTCATGCGCCGTCCTGGCGCAGGCAAGCGCATGGTCGCGGTTACCCTTGTAGCCGTCGAAGAAATGCTCGCAGTCGACCAGCACCTCGCGGCCTTTGGCCGCGGCGGCGCGTACGCTCTCGCGAATGGAGGCGAGGTTCTCCTCCGGCGTGGTCTCCAGCGCGACCCGCACATGGTAGTCCCACGATTTGGCGACGAAGCAGATGGCGTCCGCCTTCGCCTCCAGCAGGCCCGCGAGCCCGGGATCGTTGGAGGCGGAACGGCCGGGCCGCCGCGTCATGCCGAAGGCCGTGAAGGTCGAGCGAAGCCCGCGATCGCTCGCGAACAGCTCGGTGTCGGTTGGATTGGCGCCGGGATAGCCGCCCTCGATATAATCGACGCCGAGATCGTCCAGCATCGCCGCTATCGCCAGCTTGTCGTGCAGCGTGAAGTCGACGCCGTTGGTCTGCGCGCCGTCGCGCAGCGTGGTGTCGAACAGGTAGAGGCGCTCGCGGGTCATGCGTGCCATTCGGGATTTACGGCCATGTGATGACCCCAAACAGTCGCAGCGCGATGGCCGCGCCGAGCACCACGACGGCGATCTTGAGGATGATGTAATAGCGCCGATGGCGCGGGAACGGCGTGTCCGGATCGAGATTGGTCATCGCGCCACCTCCCACGTGGTCCCGTCTTTCGAATCTTTGAGCACCACACCCATGGCCGCGAGCTCATCACGAATGCGGTCGGCTGCCGCGAAGTCTTTCGACTGTCGCGCCTGTCCGCGCATTTGGATCAGGCTCTCGACTCGTCCCGGATCGACACCGGCGGCCTGCTGTTGCGTCGCGGACCATTCGGAGGCGGACTGCCGGAGGAATCCCAACGCGCGGAGCGTCGAAGCGAGTTCGGCCAGCGCGGCTCGGTCCCCAGCATGCGCGCGCTGACGCAAGCCATATAGTTCGCTCAGCGCGAGCGGCGTGTTGAGATCGTCGGTGAGCGCTTCCAGCACGCCACCTCCGAATTCATCCCCCTGCACATCCGCCGCCAAGCCATACCAGTCGTCCAATATTCTCGCACTCTCCTCCAGCCCGCGCAGCGTCCAATCGATGGGCTGGCGGTAGTGCGTCTTCAGCATGTTGAGCCGCAGCACCTCGCCCGGCCAGTCGGTCAGCAGATCGCGGATGGTGACGAAGTTGCCGGCGGACTTCGCCATCTTCTCGCCTTCCACCTGCAGGAAGCCGTTGTGCATCCAGACCTGCGCCATGATCGGCGTGTGGAATGCGCAGCGCGACTGCGCGATCTCGTTCTCGTGGTGGGGAAACACGAGATCGATGCCGCCGCCGTGGATGTCGAAGGTCTCGCCCAGCAGCGCGGCCGACATCGCCGAGCATTCGATGTGCCAGCCGGGGCGGCCGCGGCCCCACGGCGAATCCCACCCGGGCTCGTTCGGTTTCGAGGGCTTCCACAGCACGAAGTCCTGCGGGTCGCGCTTGTAGGGCGCCACCTCGACCCGCGCGCCCGCCACCAGCTCGTCGAGCGAACGCTTCGACAGCTTGCCGTAGTCCGGCATCGACGGGACGTGAAAGAGCACGTGACCTTCCGCCGCGTAGGCGTTGCCGTTTTCGATCAGCCGCGCGATCAGCGTGACCATATCGACCTTGCCGTCGTCGCGGCGGATGAATTCGGTCGCGCGCGGCTCCGCGCTCGGCGGCAGGCAGCCGAGCGCTGCCACGTCCTCCTTGAAGTTGCGGTAGGTCTGGTCGGTGAGGGCCCGGATCTCGGCGTTGAGGTCGCCGCCCTCCTCCCCGCGCGCCGCCAGCCGCTCGGCCGCGCGCGCGTTGATCTTGTCGTCGACGTCGGTGATGTTGCGGACGTAGGCGACGCGCTCGGCGCCGTAGAGGTGCCGCAGCAGCCGAAACAGCACATCGAAGACGATCACCGGCCGGGCATTGCCGATATGGGCGAAGTCGTAGACCGTCGGTCCGCACACATACATCCGCACGCGCGCGGGATCGAGCGGGGCGAACGGCTCCTTGCTGCGGGTCAGGGTGTTGTAGAGCTTCAACGTCATCGGAAGGTCCCGGCTGGGCCGGCCCCGGACGTCGATTCTTCGAGCGAAAAAGAAGACGGCCTCAGGCCAGCGCTACTCGCTAGCTGCTAATTGATCGGCGGCCGCAACCGCAACGGTAGACAAGGCCCTGCATGCGGCCGGAGAATGGTCGCGCCGCAGGACGGCGTCAAGCCGTTGATTCGCGACGAATCTTCCGGAACGCATCATCGTTTGGCCACCATGCCGCCGAGAAAAGACCCCGCGACGAAGCGCTGCAAAGCCGAATGTTGGGGAACCTTAAGGAGTTGAACCGGATTGTACCGGGGTGCGACCAATCACAGGACGATACCGTCCTGAAACGATCCCGGACTGCGGACGACATCGTTCGGAAGTTCGGGCCTGGAAACATCCAGGAAGGTACAGGGACGTCATGACGCCGAAGCCACTGCTCGAACTGGAACTGCGCCCGGTTGAAGCCCCCTCCCACGCGACCCCGGGAGCGCGGGTTTTCGTGTTGCTGCCGCCGCTCGATGAGCTGGTCGGCCGTCCGGGGTTCGGTGCCAGGTGCCCGATCCTCTGCGGGGCCCAGCTTCCGTACGATCCGCGGATGCTGTTCGCCCGCCTGTCGCGCGCGCTGCACTAGCCGCTACCGCGGCGCCCTTAACGCCACCTTAACCGCACTCTTCCAATCGTATCCGCCGTTTGCCGGCGCTGCCGGCCGGGGGAGCGCGGGGACATGCGGCTGGTGGCGCGTTGGATGCTCGGGTCTTTTATGACCCTGGCGGCGGGACAGGCGGCCGCCGAGAACCGCACCTTCATCATCGCCAGCTCGCCGGATGGCTATGGGGTCGACCAGTGCCTGGTCACTGGCGCGCGCTGCGGCACCCTGATCGCCAACGCCTATTGCCAGTCCCGCGACTACGACAAGGCGGTCTCGTTTCGGCAGGTGGACGCCGGCGAGGTCACCGGCAGCGTCGCCGAGACCAACCGTATCGCCCTCTCGGAGCCGAGCGGCGCCTTTGTTGCCATCGAGTGCGCTCATTAGCGGCTCGCCCCAACCCTAATTCAGCCAGTCGCCGCACTTCTGCACCGCGTCGGAGCCGCCCCACGGCATGATGGGAACGCTGGAGGTCGAGTTCTTCGGCGAGCCCTCGATGATGCGGTCAGAATAGACCATGTAGACCA
>DASWSO010000374.1:0-4613 GCA_036402635.1 Xanthobacteraceae bacterium | reverse complement strand
AACTATCTGTTCCGCGAGGAGTTCACCTCGCGCATCTGGGCAACGCGCTACGATTTCCCGGCGATCAAGGACAACCGCGTCAAGCGCGAGGTGCTGCCGGACCACACGCCGTCCGGTGCGCAGGGCTGGTTCCTCAACACGCGGCTGCCGAAGTTCAAGAACCCGCAGTTGCGCGAAGCGCTGATCTGCGCCTTCGACTTCGAGTGGACCAACAAGAACATCATGTACGGCTCCTACGAGCGGACCCATTCGGTGTTCCAGAACTCCGACATGATGGCCAAGGGGAAGCCCGAGGCGGCCGAGCTGGCGCTGCTGGAGCCGTTCCGCGGCACGGTGCCGGACGAGGTGTTCGGCGAGCCTTACGTGCCGCCGATGTCGGACGGCTCGGGGCAGGACCGGGCGCTGCTGCGCAAGGCCGGGCAACTGCTGCACGAAGCCGGCTGGACCGTCCGCGACGGCAAGCGCATCAACGATAAGGGCGAGCGCATCAGCATCGAGTTCTTGATCGACGAGCCGACGTTCCAGCCGCACCACATGCCGTTCATCAAGAACCTCGGCGTGCTCGGCATCGACGCCACGCTGCGCATCGTCGATCCGGTGCAGTACCGCCGGCGGGTCGACGACTTCGATTTCGACCTCACCGTCACGCGCTTCAATTTCTCCACCACGCCCGGCGACGCGCTGCGCACCTACTTCTCCTCATTGGCGGCGGCCGTGAAGGGCTCGCAGAACCTCGCCGGCATGGCGGACCCGGTGGTCGACGCGCTGATCGAGAAGGTGATCGCGGCCGACACGCGGCCCGACCTGGTGGTGGCGTGCCGCGCGCTCGACCGCGTCATCCGCGCCGGCCGCTACTGGGTGCCGCACTGGTACAAGGCGTCGCATTGGCTGGCCTACTGGGACGTTTTTTCGCGGCCGCCGGAGAAGCCGCGCTATTCGCGCGGCGTGCTGGAGACCTGGTGGTACGATCGCGACAAGGCCACCAAGCTCGATCGCCCCGGATAGCCTTCGCCTCCGTGCCTCCGTGCCTCCGCGCCTCACGCCGCGCAGCCTTCCGCCTTGCAGCGGGGCGCAAACCGGCGTCCACCCGCGGCGCGTGCAATTGCGCGCCGGCCGCGCGCTCGCTATAGGCGAAACGCCGCCCGCCTTCTCAAGCCTCACGCGCATTACCCCGGGAGCGAAACTGATGGTGTCGGTCGCCAGCCGCGCGCTCGTCGATAACGAGCCGTACACGCCCGGCCTGTCGCGCGAATATGTCGCCGAGACATTCGGCGTGCCGCTGGCCGAGGTGGCGAAGCTCGGCTCGGCCGAGAACCCGTTCGGCCCTTCGCCGAAAGCGCTCGCCGCCGTCGAGCAGGGCCGCGCCAAGCTCGACATCTATCCGGAATGGACCTCGCGCGAGCTGCGCGCCGCGATCGCGGCGAAATACGGGTTCGCGGCCGAGAATGTCGTCTGCGGCGCCGGCGAGACCGAGGTGATCGCGTTCATCATCCGCGCCTTCGCGGCCGCGGGCGACGCGATCCTGATGTACGAGCCGTGCTTCCCGATCTACCACATGTTCGCCGAGAACGAGGGCCGCGTTCCGGTCTATGTGCCAATGGGGCCGCAGTTCGACTTCCGCATCGCCGATTACGTCGCGGCGCTGCAGCGCTCGGCGCCGAAGATCGCGTTCCTCACCAATCCGCACAGCCCGAGCGGAAAACTGATGACGCAAGCCGAGATCCGCGCGGTCTGCGAAGCCGCCGGCGACGCCACGCTGGTCGTGCTGGATGAGGCCTATATCCACTTCACCGAGACGCCGGGCTCGATGGCGCTGACGCGCGAATACCCGAACCTGATCGTGCTGCGCACCTTCTCGAAGGCGTTCGGGCTCGCCGGGCTGCGGCTCGGTTTCGGTATCGCCGCCAATGCGGAGCTGATCACGCCGCTGCTCAACCTCAAGCCGACCTGGAACCTCGGCCACATGCAGGTGACCGGCGGCATCGCGGCGCTCGCCGACGACGCGCACGTGCAGCGCACCGTGAGGATGGTGGTGGAGATGCGCGACTACGTTTCCAGGCAGCTCGCCGGGTTCAACCGCATCCGCATGGTGTCGGGCTCGCGCAGCAACTTCTTCCTGCTGGAAGTGGTCGACAGCGAGCTCGATTCCACGCAGGTGTTCGAGGCGCTGCTGCGGCGTGGCGTGATCGTGAAGGACGGCTCGGTGTCGTTCCGCGGCCTCGGCAAGCGCTATCTGCGCGTCGACGTGAGCTTGCAGCAGCACATGGACCGGCTGGTCTGGGCGCTGAAGGAAATCGACGCCGCGCCGGCGCGGTGACGTAACGATATGGCAAGCGGCGGGCTGGTGATCGGCATCGACGTCGGCGGCACCTTCACCGACGCGGTGGTGCTTGATGCGCAGCACCGGCTGGTATCCGCATTCAAAATTCCGTCGACGCCGGCCGACCCGGCCGGCGCGGTCGGCAACGCCATCGCGGCCATCGCGGAGAAGCTCTCGGTCGAAGGTGCGGTCGTGTGCCATGGCACCACCGTCGGCACCAACGCGCTGATCGAGCGCAAGGGTGCGCCGACTGCGCTGCTCGCCACCCGCGGCTTCACCGACGTGATCGAGCTGCGCCGGCAGGCGCGGCCGGTGCTGTATGCCGCCGACATCCGCATCTCGCCGCCGCTGGTGCCGCCGGCGCTGCGGTTCGGCGTCGACG
Organism: Xanthobacteraceae bacterium; assembly: GCA_036402635.1. Classification (GTDB taxonomy): domain Bacteria; phylum Pseudomonadota; class Alphaproteobacteria; order Rhizobiales; family Xanthobacteraceae; genus DASWSO01. The sequence goes on along the minus strand of DASWSO010000374.1, from coordinate 1,911 downwards.
AGCGGCTCGCCGCCGACGGTTCGGTGGTGACGCCGCTCTCCGGGCTGGACGAGGCGATCGCGCGGCTGCAGAGCAGCGGCGTCGAGGCGGTCGCCATCAGCTTCCTCAATTCGTATGCGAACGCCGCGCACGAGCTCGCGGTCGAGCAGGCGATGCGCGAGCGGCTGCCGCACGTGTTCATCAGCCGCTCCAGCGACGTGTGCCCGGAATTCCGCGAATACGAGCGCACCAGCACGACGGTGGTGAACGGCTATATCGGCCCGGTGGTCCACCGCTACCTGACCCGGCTCGCCGCCGACCTGCGGACCCGCGGCGTCGAGCGGCTGATGGTGGTGAAGTCGAACGGCGGGCTGACCTCGCCCGGCAATGCCGCGCGCTATCCGGTGCACCTGATCGAGTCCGGCCCGGCGGCGGCGCTGATCGCCACCGCGGCGTACGCGCGCGCAACTGGCCGGCCGAACCTGATCGCCTTCGACATGGGCGGCACCACCGCCAAGGCCGGCGTGGTGCGCGACGGCGAGCCGGCGGTGCTGTCGGAGTTCTACGCCGACCGTCTGGTCGACGGCCGCGAGGTCGGCGGCTACGCCATCCGCAGCGCCGTGCTGGATATCGTGGAGGTCGGCGCCGGCGGCGGCTCGATCGGCTGGATCGACGAGGCCGGCGTGCTCAAGGTCGGCCCGCAGAGCGCCGGCGCCGTCCCTGGGCCGGCATGCTATGGCCGCGGCGGCGAATTGCCGACCGTCACCGACGCGCATGCGGTGATCGGCACGCTGACGGCAGAGGGCCTGGCGCAGTCCGGCGTCGCGTTCGACCGCGCCCGCGCCGTCGAGGCCATCAGCCGCCACATCGCCGACCCGCTCGGCTGGCCGGTGGTGCGCGCGGCGTACGCGATCGTCGACATCGCGGTCGCCAACATGGCGCAGATGGTGCGGCTCGCGACCGTGCAGCGCGGGCTCGACCCGCGCGACTTCGCGATCCTCGCCTCCGGTGGCGCCGGGCCGCTGCATGCCGCCGCGGTCGGCGCGGAGATCGGCGCCCGCGAGGTGATCGTGCCGCCTTATCCGGGCATGTTTAGCGCGATCGGCGCAACGCTCGGCAGCGTGCGCCACGAAGTGACGGCGACGCTGTTGCGCCCGCTGCAGGACGTGAGCGTCGCGGAACTGCAGCAGCGCTTCGCCCAACTGCGCAGTCGTGCCGACGAATTGCTGGCGGCCGAGCCCGCCGGCGTGGCGCGGCCCGCGCCCGAGCGCATCATCGAGGCGCGCTTCGTCGGGCAGATGTTCGAGCTCCGGGTGCCGCTCGGCGCCGACGGCGACCCGATCCCCGCGATCGAGGACATCGAAACGAAATTCCGCGCGCACTACCGCGCCGAATACGGCTTCGACCTGCCGCAGGGACGGGTGCAAGTGGTGAACCTGCGGCTGATCGCCAGGGTCGAGCTCGGCTATGGTGGCGACCGGCTGTTCGGGCGTGACGTATCCGCGTGTGGCGCCTGCCCCCCGGCGCGGACCGCCACGCTGCTGATGCGGGACGGCGAGCAACGCGCGGTGCCGGTGTACGAGCCTGCGGACGACCGATCCGGCAGCATAGCCGGGCCGGCGATCGTTGCGCTGGCCGGCGCCACCGTCTGGATCCATGCGGATCAGACCGCCACGCTGGCGGCGGACGGCTGCGTCACCATCGCGCTCACGCCGAGGGCAACATGACCGAAGCGGTACGCGGCATCATCGCGCGCGACCCGGTGACGTTCGAGGTCGTGCGCAGCGCGCTCTACGCGACCTGCGCCGAGATGAAGTCCGTGATCATGCGGACCTCGTTCTCGCCGCTGCTCAGCCTGTCGGCCGACCTCTCCTGCGCGCTGCTCGACGCCGATGGCCACGTGGTGGCGCAGGGCAACGACATCCCGGTGCA
>DASWSO010000373.1:0-2370 GCA_036402635.1 Xanthobacteraceae bacterium | reverse complement strand
GTGTTTGGCACCACGCTCGAGCTGCAGAATCTCGCCCGGGACGCTGCGTTGGTGCTGATCGGCCTGGCCTCGCTGTGGTTGACCCCGGAGGAGCACCGCGCCGCCAACGGGTTTCGCTGGGATCCGATGCAGGAAGTCGCGATCCTGTTCGCCGCCATCTTCGTGTGCATCATTCCGGTGCTGGTGATGCTGGATTCCGGGCCGAACGGCGCGTTCGCGTCGCTGATCCGGCTCGTCTCCGCGCCCGACGGACGCCCGAACGATTTCGCCTATTTCTGGCTCACCGGCGCGCTCTCGGCGTTTCTCGACAATGCCCCGACCTATCTGGTGTTTTTCGAGCTGGCCGGCGGTGACGCGGCGCGGCTGACCGGGCCATTGGCCTCCACCCTCGCGGCCATTTCCATGGGCGCGGTCTACATGGGCGCGCTCACCTATATCGGGAACGCGCCCAACTTCATGATCTACGCCATCGCCACCGAGCGCGGCATCGCGATGCCGAGCTTCTTCACCTATCTCGGTTACGCGCTGCTGGTGCTGGGGCCGGTGTTCGTGCTCGTCAGCGCGATGTCCTTCTGGTAACGGCGCTCACTTCGGAACTCGCCGAAGCGTCAGCCTTTGGCGATCCGCCTCCGCTCCAGCACACCTCGCGCGCATGATCGACTGGTTCCAAATCGCGGCGGTGGCCGCCGCCTTCGTTCTGGCGGGTCTGGTCAAAGGCGTGATCGGCATGGGGCTGCCGACCGTCGCCATGGGCCTGCTCGGCCTGGCCATGCCGCCGGCGCAGGCCGCCGCGCTGCTGCTGATCCCATCGTTCGTCACCAATGTGTGGCAGTTCGCCGCCGGCCCCAAGCTCATGGCGCTGATCCGGCGCCTGTGGCCGCTGCTGCTCGGGGTCGGCGCCGGCATGTTCGCCGGTGCCGGACTGATGACCGGAGGCAATTCGCGCACGGCGACGGCGGCGCTCGGCGCCGCGCTGGCCGCCTACGCGCTGGTCGGGTTCAGCCCGTGGTATGTGCGCGTGCCGCGCGGGCTGGAGCCGTTGCTGTCGCCGGTGATCGGCTTCGTCACCGGCGTGATCACGGCCGCGACCGGAATCTTCGTCATTCCGGCGGTGCCGTACCTGCAGACGCTGGAACTCGAGCGCGAGGAGCTGGTGCAGGCGCTCGGCCTCTGCTTCGTCACGGCGACCGTCGGGCTGGCGCTGTTGCTCGCCTATGCGGGCGCTTTGCAGCCAAGCTTCGCGGGCGGGTCTCTGCTGGCGCTCGCACCCACCGCGCTCGGCATGCTGATCGGTCAGCACCTGCGCACGCGCATCAGCCCGCGCGTCTTCCGCACCTGCTTTTTCGGTGGGCTGCTGCTCCTCGGCACCCATCTGATGCTTCGCGGCTTGCTTTGAGCCTTGCACCGGCCGATAAGGCGCGCCGCGCGTCCACGCGGGGAGCGACGGCATGACGCTGCAGACCTGGTGGCTCTATCTCGGCGCGGTCTTCCTGGTTTCGGCCACACCCGGCCCGAACCTGTTCTTCGTGCTCACCCGCAGCATACGCTTCGGCTTCGGGCGGACCCTGCTGGCGATGCTCGGCTGCCTGCTGGCCTTGGTGCTGATGCTGAGCGCCTCGGCGCTCGGCTTGGGCGCTCTGCTGGTCGCCGCTCCGACCTGGTTCGACCTGTTCAAGTATGCCGGCGCGGCCTACCTGATCTATCTCGGCATCAGGACATGGTTCGCGCACGACGATCCCGCCGAAGTACTTCCGGATGCCGCCGCCACGCCGCGCCGCACCAGCAACGGCGAGCTCTTCCGCGGCGGTTTCCTGGTCAGCATCAGCAATCCGAAGCTGCTGGTGTTCGCGGCCGCGCTGTTCCCCCAGTTCATCAACGAGAGCGCGCCGCGGCTGCCGCAATTCGCGATCCTGGTCGCGACCTTCATCGCCATGGAGTTCCTGTGGCAGCTGATCTACGCGGTCAGCGGACGGAAGCTGGCGCACTACCTTGCGGAAGGCGTATGGCGGCGGCGGCTCAACCGGGCGAGCGGCACGATCTTCGCCGGCTTCGGCATCGGCCTGCGGCGCTACCGGCCAGGCGAGTGATCGAGGCTTCCGCCGCGATGCTATGACGCGCCCGCAACCAGCCCTTGATCGTGCAGCCGCGCGATCTCGCCGGAGGAAAGCCGCAGCACTTCCGCCAGCACCGCGTCGGTGTGCTCGCCGAGCCGCGGCGCGCGGGTGGGCTGGCGCCGCTCGCTTCCCATGAAGCTCGCCGCCGCCCCCGGCGTCAGATAGCGGTGGCCGCTGGCATGATCGACCTCCGCGAAGACCGGGTTGCGGGTGGAAAGTCGCGGGTCCAGCGCCAGCGCTTCCTGCACCGTGCGGT
>DASWSO010000372.1:0-1513 GCA_036402635.1 Xanthobacteraceae bacterium | reverse complement strand
GGCGAGGTCTCCGACGGCGATCACGTGGTGATTTCGGTTGAAGGCAACGTGCTGACCTTCAATGGCAAGGCGCCAAAGACCGCCGAGATCACGCAGTTCGAAGCACCGATGCCCAAACGAAAGCTGAACTGAGTTTCTTCTCCTCTAACCAAGGCGAAGAAGATCCAGGATCAGTTGGCGTGAAGATGACACGCGACGGCCCGATCCGGGCCGATCTGCAATAGCGGTTGCGCGGTCTTGCAGACCGCGATGGCCCCGGGGGCAACGGGTGTGGAAGCTGCACTCGGGCGGTGGCCTGAGCGCACTCGGCACTTCGCCCGAGATGACCGCGCGGGGGCGGCGTGCCTCGACTTCCGGATCGGCCACGGGCACCGCCGCCATCAATGCTTCGGTGTAAGAGTTGAGCCCCAGACGCTCCCGCATGAACAGGTTTATCACTTGCGCCTGGATCGAAACGTCGAGGGCGGAAACCGGTTCGTCGGCGATCAGCAGGCTCGGCTCGAGCGCGAGGGCAATGCTGATACGCTGGCGCTGGCTGCCAGAGAATTCGTGCGGATAGCGATCGGCCATGTCGGGCAACAGGGCGACGGAAGCGATCAGTGGCGCGACCTCGTCGCGGGTGACTGCCTTGTCGCTATCGAGGCCGTGGATGGCAAGCGGCTCTCCGACGATGCTGCGAATGGTCATGCGCGGGTTCAGCGATCCATAAGGGTCTGATAAACCATCTGCATGCGGCGATGCACGGCCAGCAGTTCCGCACCCTTTTTCGGAGCGATGTTTTGTCCCTCGAACACGATCCGCCCGGCGGTAGGCGTCAGCATGCGCAGAACGGCAAGGCCCGTGGTCGACTTGCCCGAACCGCTTTCACCGACAAGGCCCAGGGTTTCACCGCGCCTGTCCTCAGCCGGAACGGCCGCAAGTGCTATCGCACAACTGCCGCTGCGTTCGCGACGGAGCTTCGGCGCGCAAATCTGCGCAGCCAGGCGCAACATTCCACATCGCGGAAACAGCGCGCCTAAGCAGCTGTGTTCCGAGCTTGCCTAGTTAACTGACTACCGGTCCGGCCTCCACGTCCTCATCATCCTCCTCGGACTCGATCTCCGTGAGGATATCGATGAGCTCGCGGACGCGACCGGTTGGCGGCGGTTTGCCGGCATCCAGCAACGCGTCGGCGTTCGCGATCCAGGCTTGAGCCTCGGCCAGTTCTTCTGCCGTCGCGCCGGTTCCGATGATTTCGGCGATGGTCACATCGTCGACCTCGCCGACGGCCTTGATCACGTCATCGCGAGTGAGGCGACCCATGGCTTTGCTTCCTTAACGCTGCCACTACGCGCCTTCGGCGCAATGGCCGGACGCGAGGTTAGCGGTTCGTGGTAAGCCGCGGCGGGGTGCGGGACATGATCCACAGTTCGACTCCCGCGAGTATGGCCACCGCTGCGCCGATCACGACGTGCACCGTCATCGCGGTGGTTCCCTGGAAGCCCAGTACCCACGGCGACACCAGCACCCATAA
>DASWSO010000371.1:0-5032 GCA_036402635.1 Xanthobacteraceae bacterium | reverse complement strand
GTCGCGCCGGCGAGGCAGCCCTTGGCGTAGAAGCCGATGGCGCGCGCCTGCAGGTCGGCGGGCGCCGTCTGCGCGCCGAACAGTTCCTTGGCGACGGCGTCCGACTTCGGCGGCTCAGGCTCGCCGGCGCGGCACGGTACGGCGAGTAAAAGCGCGAGCAAGAGCGCGCAGCAGATCGGCCTCGCTGCCATTCCCCCTCCTCGGGTCAGCGCGCCGGCTCGATCAGCTCGCGGCGCGATTCGGACAGCCTCTTATGGATATGCACCATCAGGGCGGTGGCGAACAACGGCGTGGCGAGGTTGAGGATCGGGATCGAGACGAAGGCGGCGATCAGCATGCCGGCGAGGAAAACCCGCGAGGCGTGGCGCTTGCGCAGCGCGCGCGCCTCCTCGGGCGGGTGGAACCGCATGGCGGCGAGGTGGAAGTATTCGCGGCCGAGCAGGAAGGCGGTGGCGAAGAAGAAAGCCACCGCGCCGAGCCCGGCGAACAGCAGGAACGGCACCGCACAGAGGTAAATCAGCAGCGACAGCAGTGCGGTCTTGCCGCCTTCCAGCAGCGAGCGGCCGACTGGCAGCGGCGTACCCGGCGGATCCGCCGGATAGTGATAGCGCTCGACCTGCTCGGCGATCTCGTCGGCGAAAAAGCTCGCCACCAGCGCGGTCACGGCCGGGACCAGAAAAACCAGCCCGACCACGACGCCGAGGCTCGCCAGCAGCGTCAGCACGAACTGCACGATGTCGATCGCCGCATGCGACGTGGTGAAGGTCGCCTCCAGCCAGGCGCCGCCGCTGCGCACCGCCGCCGCCAACAGCCGCTGCAGCCCGGTACCGACCAGAATCAGCAGCAGCAGGGCGAGCCCGACCGATTTCAGCAGCACCGCCCGGAACGATGGCGAGAGCATCTGCGCGAAGGCCTTTACGGCCGCATCCAGCATGTTTTTCTCCCCCGTCGGGTCCGCGATGAGCTATCAACGCGCCGCACCGCATACAAGTTACGGTCCCGATGCATCGCCTCACCCGCCGCACCTTCCTGGCCGCCGGTGCCGCCGCCGCGGCGCTGCCGTCGCAGGCGTTGGCGCAGCAGGCCGAGTTCGACGTCGTCGTGGTCGGGGCCGGCGCTGCCGGCATCGCCGCGGGGCGCCGTCTCGCCGCCGCCGGACGCCGGTTCGTGATTCTGGAAGCGAGCGATCGGGTGGGCGGGCGCTGCTTCACCGACACCGCCACCTTCGGCGCGCCGTACGACCGCGGCGCTCACGTGATCCACCGACCCGATCTGGCCGCGCCTGCAAAGCTCGCCAACGCCGCCGGCCTGGAGGTCTATCCGGCACGGCCTGGCCAGAAGCTGCGGGTCGACCGCCGCTTCGCACGGGAAGGCGAATACGAGAACTTCCTGGCCGCGCTCGGCCGCGCCAACCGCGCGATCGACGAGACCGCCACGGCTCCGCGCGACATTCCGGCCGCGCAGGCGCTGCCGAAAGACCTGGGCGAGTGGCGCAGCAGCGTCGAGTTCATGCTCGGCCCGTTCGGCTGCGGCAAGAACCTGAGCGAGGTGTCGGCGCTGGACCTCGCCCGCTCGGTCGAGCACGACGACAACAACGCGTTCTGCCGGCGGGGCTATGGCGCACTCATCGCTAAGCTGGCCGAGAACCTGCCGGTGCGGCTGTCGACCCCGGTGAGCCGCATCGCCACCTGGCGCGGCATCAGCTACGTGCAGACCAACCGCGGCACGCTGCAGGCGCGCGCCGCGATCGTGACCAGCTCGGTCGGGGCGCTCGCGGCCGGCAAGATCAAGTTCGAGCCGGACCTGCCGAAGCGCCATGTCGACGCGCTTTCGCGGCTGTCGATGGGCAGCTACGAGCGCATCGCACTCGACCTGCCGGGCAATCCGCTCGGCCTCGACGCCGACGACCTCGTAGTCGAAAAGGCCGTCGATGACCGCACCGCCGCGTTGCTCGCCAATGTCGGCGGCAGTTCGCTGTCGTTCGTCGACATCGGCGGCAAGTTCGGCCGCGGCGTCGCCGGCCAGGGCGAGGCCGCGATGAAAGCCTTCGCGCTGGAATGGCTCGACCAGCTGTTCGGACCGGAGGTGCGCAGGGCGGTCAAGACCGTGCACGCCACGCAATGGCTGAAGGACCCGTGGGCACTCGGCGCGTTCTCGGCGGCGGCTCCAGGCGGGCAACCGGGCCGCCAGGTTCTGGCCGAGCCGCATCGCGAGCGGGTCTGGTTCGCCGGCGAGGCGGTGCACGAGACGCTCTGGGGCACCGTCGGCGGGGCTTGGGAGTCGGGCGAGCGCGCCGCCATCGCGACGCTGAAGATCCCGGCGCTGCCGCCGCGACCCGGCACCCGGCCCACTGCGGAACGGCCGGCGCAGCCGCGGCCCGCAGCGACGCAGCCAACGACGAACACCACCATCATGAACGAACCGCCGACCGGGCAGACGCCGGCGGCGCGTCCCGCGCGGCGCCCGGCCGCCAAGCCGAAGCCCGCGCCGGCGGCGCCTGCCGGCCCGGGCGGCTGGCGCCCGTTCGGCTAATTGCGGCCGGCGCGAAGCCAGTGGCATTTGTCCCGGCACACGCTTACATTAGTCGGGCGGTGCTGCGGGGTGCGATGAAGCTCCAATATTCCCGGGGCCTTATCGATCCTCAAGGGAGCTGTCCCTGACCTTGCTCCTGGGCTTGGTCACACGGCGCCCACCTACGTTGTAGGTTCCCGGGATCGAGCGCTTCGACGGCCACTGCGGCACCGCACTCTTCCTCTCCAAGGCCGGCCCGACCCGGTCCACTCGCCCGTGAGCGCTCCCGCAATCGACCCCCGCCTCGCCCTCAAGGCCAGCCTGCGCGAGCAGGCGCTGCGCCGGCGCGACGCGATTCCGCCGGACGAGCGCGCGACCGCCGCGGACACGATCGCCGAGCGGCCGCTCCCGGTCGCCATCGGCCCGGACACGATCGCCTCCGGCTTCATGCCGATCCGGAGCGAAATCAATCCGTTGCCGCTGCTGCGCCGGTTCGCCGAGGCGGGCGCCGGGCTGGCGCTCCCGGCCATTGCGGGGCGCGGGCAGCCACTCATCCTGCGCGCCTGGCGCATCGGCGAGCCGCTGGTGCGCGGCCAGTGGAACATCCGCGAACCAGCGGCCGAAGCCCCTCAGGTCGCGCCGGACATCGTCATCGTGCCGCTTGCGGCATTCGATCGCCGGGGCTACCGCATCGGCTACGGGGCTGGCTATTACGACATGACGCTGGCGGCCCTGCGGACCGAGAAGCCGGTCACCGCGATCGGCATCGGTTTCGCCGTCCAGGAGGTGCCGGAAGTGCCGGACTTTGCCTACGACCAGAAACTCGACTTCGTGCTCACCGAGCGCGGGTTGATCGACTGTCGTCAGCCCTAACCGATGCGGGTCCTGTTCGTCGGCGACGTGGTCGGGCGCAGCGGGCGCCACATCGTCCAGGAACGGCTGCCGGGACTCGTCGCCGACTGGAAGCTCGACCTGGTGGTGGTCAACGGCGAGAACGCCGCCGGCGGTTTCGGCATCACCGAGACCATCTATCAGGAACTGCTGGATGCCGGCGCGCATGCGATCACGCTCGGCAACCACGCCTGGGACCAGCGCGAGGCGCTCGTGTTCATCGAGCGCGCGCCGGCGCTGATTCGCCCGGTGAACTATCCGCCCGGCACGCCGGGCCGCGGCGCCGCGCTGATCACCGGGCGTAACGGCGCCCGCGCGCTGGTCGTCAATGCCATGGGCCGCGTGTTCATGGACCCGCTCGATGATCCGTTCGCCTCGCTCGAGCGCGAGCTGCAGGCCTGCCCGCTCGGCGTCGGCGCCGACGTCATCGTGGTCGATTTCCACGCCGAAGCGACCAGCGAGAAGCAGGCGATCGGGCATTTGCTGGACGGGCGCGCCAGCCTGGTCGTCGGCACTCACACCCATGTGCCGACCGCCGACCACCAGATCCTGCCGCGCGGCACCGCTTTTATCACCGACGCCGGCATGACCGGCGACTACGACTCGGTGATCGGCATGGCGAAGGACGAGCCGCTGGGGCGCTTCGTGCGCCGCATCCCGTCCGGCCGGTTCGAACCGGCGTCGGGGCCGGCGACGCTGTGCGGGGTCGCGCTCGAGACCGACGACAAGACCGGACTCGCGGTGCACTTCGCCCCGGTGCGGCTGGGCGGCCGGCTGTCGGAAGCACGCCCCGCCTTTTGGGAATAGCTACCCTGACGGGCGTATTTTTCTTTTTTATCCGATGCCCTCACAAGTGATCCTTTCGGTCGCCGGCGTCGTCGCCTTGCTCGCCATTCTGGAGGAAGACCCACCATCTGACGCTCGCGTGCGAGCGCGATGAAATATGGCCGCCCTAACCTGCGTCCCTTGTCTGGGTCGCGGGCTACGTCGGTTCCTGGATTTTGCTCGCCCAGCGCTCTATAAATCTGCGCAAATCAACGGGATCGCTGCCGGCGCAGGCGCCCGACGCTCGGGTGCGCGCTTCTGCTCGGCAGCCGCCGCAGGATCAGCCATGGCCGGACATTCACAGTTCAAGAACATCATGCATCGCAAGGGGCGCCAGGATGCGATGCGCTCCAAGCTGTTTTCCAAGCTCGCGCGCGAAATCACCGTGGCGGCGAAGCTCGGCACGCCCGACCCGGCGATGAACCCGCGCCTGCGCGCCGCGATGCTGGCGGCCCGCGCCGAGAACATGCCGAAGGACAATATCGAGCGCGCCATCAAGAAGGCGGTCGGCGGCGATGCCGAGACCTATGACGAAATCCGCTACGAGGGTTACGGCCCGGGCGGCGTCGCTGTCATCGTCGAAGTGCTGACCGATAACCGCAACCGCACGGCTTCCGACGTGCGCTCCACCTTCACCAAGAATGGCGGCAATCTGGCCGAGACCGGCGCGGTCTCGTTCATGTTCGACCGCGTCGGCGTGGTCGAGTTCGACCCGAAGGTCGCGAGCGCCGACGCGGTGTTCGAGGCCGCGATCGATGCCGGCGCAGACGACGTCGTCTCCGGTGAGAACGGCCACGAGATCTAC
>DASWSO010000370.1:0-3330 GCA_036402635.1 Xanthobacteraceae bacterium | reverse complement strand
GACCACCGCCTGTCGGCAGCACGCTCGATGGCGCTTGCGCGAGCGCACTCGCAGCCGGCGACGCGGCGGCGATCGTCAGAACGGCGGCAAGCGCATGCAAGGCTTTCTTCAAAGCGATCGACATTGCGTTTTCCTTTCGTGGTCGCACGCGGCGGCGCCGATATTCGGCGGGTTGCGTGTGCTATTTACTTTGTATGATCGGCCCGCGGCTTTTGACAGTAGTAACCTTGCGGATACCGTGAGCACGCAGCATGCAGGAACAGCCCGCACTGATCCCGGACGCTGAGGAAAGCCTCGACGGCGCCGGCTGCCGCGTCGATTATTTCCTGAAGTTTCTGGCGCGCGAATGGATGAGCCACATCGTGTGGACGCTGGCGCGCGAGCAGACGATGCGGTTTGGCGCGCTGCGGCGGGTATTGCCGGGGCGGGTTTCGGCGCGCGTTCTGTCGGGCAGACTGAAAGAACTTGAATCCTATGGGCTCGTTTCGCGACACGACGCCGGCAGGATGCCGCTGCATGTCGAGTACACGCTGACGGCGGATGGACGCCGGCTGGACGCCGCGCTCCGCCGCAGCGAGGCGCTCACCGGCGACTTGCAAAAGCCGACCGGCAAGACGCCGTAACCAGCCCGTCGATCGCCACCCGCGTTCACGCGCGCAATCGTTGGTGTTAAGCGGGAGGCCACCGCCGCTATCGTCGCGGCGCAACGGGAGAGCGTGATGGCTGAAGGTACCAAGCCGCCGCTGCGGCCGCGCACGCTGGCGGCGCAGGCGCTCGGTCATATCGATGCGGAGACCAAGGGGATCGTCCCGCCGCTGCATGTGGCGACCACGTTCGAGCGCGATCCCGACAACCAGTACCGTTCCGGCTTCTCGTATGGCCGGCCCGACAACGCCACCGCGCGTCAGGCCGAAGCGCTGCTCGCCGCGCTCGAAGGGGCCGAGCAGGCGATGCTGTTCGGGTCCGGAATGGCGGCCGCCACCACGCTCGTGCTGGCGCTCGACCCGCCGGCCCACATCGTGGCGCCGCAGGTGATGTACTGGGCGCTGCGCTCCTGGATGGCCAACGATGCGGCGCGCTACGGCTACCGCTTCGACTTCGTCGACACGTCGGACGCCGAAGCGGTGCGGCGGGCGATCAAGCCGGGCGAGACCAAGCTGGTCTGGCTGGAGACGCCCGCGAACCCGCTGTGGAGCGTCAGCGACATCGCGGCGGTGGCCGAGGTCGCGCACGCGGCCGGTGCCCTGGTCGCGGTGGACTCGACGGTCGCGACGCCGATCCTGTCGCGGCCGCTGTCACTCGGTGCCGACGTGGTGATGCATTCCGCCACCAAGTACCTGAACGGCCACTCGGACGTGATCGCCGGCGCGCTCGCGGTCGGCTCGCGCGAGCTGCCGCTGTGGCAGCGGGCCGGCGCGCTGCGCGCACGCCACGGCGCCATCCTGGGCCCGTTCGAGGCCTGGCTGCTGCTGCGCGGCATGCGCACGCTCGACGTGCGGGTGCGCACCGCCAGTGCGTCGGCCATGACTCTGGCGGAGCGCTTCGCACGCCACCCGCTGGTCGGCGGGGTGCTGTATCCCGGGCTGCCGCAGCATCCCGGGCATGCGGTGGCGGCGCGCCAGATGGCCGGCGGCTTCGGCGGCATGCTGTCGGTCCGGGTCGCGGCCGGCGAGCGCGCCGCGATCGCGACGGCGGCGCGGGTGGAGGTGTGGAAGCGGGCGACCTCGCTCGGAGGGGTGGAGAGCCTGATCGAGCACCGCGCCTCCGTGGAGGGGCCCGATACTCCCTGCCCGCCGGATTTGCTTCGCCTTTCCGTCGGCTTGGAAGATCCGGAGGATCTCTATGCCGACCTCCACCGGGCGCTGCGCGCCGGCAATGCCTGAATGTTTTGGATGTTAAGGATCAGTTAACCCGCAAGCGCCGGAAATCGCTTATGGTTCCAGGCGATGACTGATTCGCTCGAGCGTCTCTACCGGTCCGTCGCGGCCGCCCGCACGGCCGATTCGGCCACGTCGCGCACGGCCCGCCTGCTGCGCTCCGGCCGTCCGAAGATGGCCAAGAAACTGGCCGAAGAGGCGCTCGAAGTCGCCATCGACGCCCTGCACGGCCAGTCCGACGCAGTGGTCCGGGAAAGCGCCGATCTGCTCTACCACCTGGCGGTAATCTGGGTCGCGACCGGAGTCACGCCGGCCGACGTGTGGAAAGAGATGGACCGGCGCGAGCGCCTGCTCGGGATCGCCGAGAAGCTGCCGAAGGAGCCGTTCGAGGCCGATCCGCGGCGCAAAGTCGTCACCCTGCCGACCCCGCGCGGCCAGAAGCGCCGTTGAACCGGTCCGGGGCGCGTGCATCGTCCGGGCTGCGCCCGCGATAGACATCCGCTGCTTCCCCCGCTAAGCACGCCCCCCATGCTGCGTCGCCTCTACGATTGGTGCATCGCCGCGGCGGAAAAGCGGCATGCCACCTGGATTCTGGGGACAGTGTCGTTCGCGGAAAGCTCGTTCTTTCCGATTCCGCCCGACGCGATGATGATTCCGATGTCGCTCGCGCGGCCCGACAAGGCCTACGCGTACGCGACCTTATGCACCGTCACGTCGGTCGCGGGCGGGATCGTCGGCTACCTGATCGGCGCCCTGCTCTACGACTCGGTCGGCCACTGGCTGATCCAGCTCTACGGCTACGGCGACAAGGTCGAGGCCTTCCGCGAAGCCTATGCGCGCTGGGGCGCCTGGATCATCCTGATCAAGGGGCTGACGCCGATCCCCTACAAGATCGTCACCATCACGTCCGGCTTCGCCGGCTACAATTTCTTGCTGTTCGTCCTGCTCTCGTGCGTCGCCCGCGGCTTCCGGTTCTACCTGGTGGCGTTCCTGCTCAGCCGCTACGGGCCGCAGGCGCGCGCCATCATCGAGAAGCGGCTGACGCTGGTGTTCACGGTCGCAGTGATCGTGCTGATCGCCGGCATTGTGGCGTCGCTCTATCTGTTCTGAGTATCCGTTAGCCCGGATTGAGCGCAGCCAAATCCGGGGCGCCGATGCCGCGAACCTTCTCGGATTGCGCTTCGCTCAATCGCGGCTACCGAACTCCTGGCCGGCAGTGCCGCTAAATAATCACCGCCATCAGCGCGCCGGCCGCGATGCCGAGCGCGTAAGTCCAGAAAATGGCGATGCGGCCGGAGCTTTCGTCATCGGCCAGGCGATCATCGGTCAGGCGCAAATCCATGGGATCACCGCGCACTCCCCCGTGCTGAAGAGAACAATGCGCGGATAAAGCGTGCGGTTCCGCCTGGGACGCGATGTTCCGGATGGCAACGGCGTCGCGCCGCCGGCGAGG
>DASWSO010000369.1:0-4759 GCA_036402635.1 Xanthobacteraceae bacterium | reverse complement strand
CTCGTAGACGTCGCGCAGCGTGAGCGAGCGATAGATCACGAAGCCGACGAACAGGCCGTAGACCACCGCCATCACGGCCGCTTCGGTCGGCGTGAACCAGCCGGCACGCATGCCGCCGAGGATCAGCACCGGCGCCAGCAGCCCCCAGATCGCTTCGCGAAACGACTTCCAGAACGGCGGCCGCGGCAAGTCCTTCTCGGCGCGGCCGAAGCCGTGCTTGTTCGACAGGTAGAAAATCGGGCCGAGCAGGGCGACGCCGGCGAGGATGCCGGGAATCATGCCGGCAGCGAACAGCGCCGGCACTGAGGCCTGCGGCACCAACACGCTGTAGATGATCAGCGCGATCGACGGCGGGATCAGGATGTCGGTCGCGGCGGCAGCGCCGATCACGCTGGCCGAGAACGCGCGCGGATAACCGGCTCGGCTGAGCGCGCCCATCATGGCGCCGCCGACGGCGGCCGCATTGGCCGGGCCGGAGCCGGAGATACCGCCCAGAAACATGCTGACGATCACCGTCACGGCGGCGAGCGAGCCGGCGCGGCGGCCGATCATCGCGGAGGTGAAATTGACCAGCCGCATCGCCACGCCGGAGCGGTCGAAGATGGCACCGACCAAGACGAACATCGGCACCGCCAGCAATGGATATTTGGCGATGCCGGTATAGGCGGTGGTGGGGACCGCCAGAAGGTTGAGATCGGCGAGCCAGATCGCCAGCGCGCCCGCAAGGCCGAGCGCCACGCCGACCGGCGTTCCTACGACAAAGAGGATTGCGAAGCACAGGAATAGCGCGGCCGCGATCATAGCGGCTCGATCGCATGGTGCTCGGGCGGGCGGGGCGAGCGCAGCACCCGGATCAGGTGCCCGATCGCGCGCGCGGCCACGCCGACCGCGAGCAGCGGCAGCGCCAGCGTGTAGATCCACTGCGGCTCGCCGAGACCCGGCGAGGTCACCTCGAAGCGGTATTCGTCCCACACCACCCGCCCGCCCAGCACGATCAGCAGGCCGAACATGAGGATGACCGCGAAGGTGGAGACGATCTCGGCGATGCGGCGGCCGCGCGGCGGCAGCAGGCCGGCGAACCAGGTGATGCGAATCTGGCGGTCGGCCGCGGTGGCGATGCCGGCGCCGAGCATCGTCACCACCACCATCAGCGCGATCGAGTATTCCTCGGTGAAAGCGAACGAGTAGTTGGTGAGGTAACGTGCGACCACGTTGCCGAGCGTGATCAGGCACAGCGCCCCCATGGCGGCCGCGGCGACCACCCGCTCGAGCGTGAGCGGCACGCGCACCGGCGGCTCTTGCTGCGTCAGCAGGGGGTCGGCGTCTGTCGACATGGGGGGTGTCGTCGTTCCGGGCGAGCGTGCAACGCGAGACCCCGCATCCATCACCACGGCTGCGGATCATGGATTCCGGGTTCGTCGCTCACGCGGCGCCCAGAATGACGACGCGTGAGCTAGTGAGCGAAGCCTAGCGCGCCGCGACGGCCTTCTCGGCGCTGGTGACGAGGTCGCTGCCGATGCGCGCCTTCCACTTGTCGTAGACCGGCCTGGTGGCCTGCTGGAACGCCTTCTGCTGATCCGGGGTTAGCTTGGTGATCTTCACGCCCAGCCCCTCGATCTCCTTCAGCGTCGCCGGATCGCTTTCGGTGATACCCTTGCGGGCGATCTCGATGCCGTACTTGCCGGCCTCCACCGCCGCCTCGCGCACAATCTTCTGGTCCTCCGGCGAGAACGCGTCCCACACCTGCTTGTTGACCGAGAAGATCAGCGGATCGGCGACGTAGCCCCACAGCGTGACGTGCTTCTGCCCGACCGTGTGCAGCTTCGCGACCGTGAAGATCGTCAGCGGGTTCTCCTGCCCGTCGACCGCGCCGGTCGAGAGCGCAGGCTGCGCGTCGGCCCAGCTCATCTGGGTCGGATTGGCACCCAGCGCGGTGAACGTCTCATTGAACAGCGGCGAGCCGACCACGCGGATCTTCAGGCCCTTGAGGTCGTCGGGCTTCACCACATCGCGCTTGGAATTGGAGATCTCGCGGAACCCGTTCTCGCCCCAGGCGAGCGGCACCACTTCCTTGGCGGCGATGATCTCGAACAGCTTCTTGCCCGGCTCACCCTGCGTGATGGCGTCGATCGCCTTGTAGTCCGGCATCAGGAATGGCAGCGAGAACAGATTGAGTTCCGCGACCTGCGGCGACCAGTTGATGGTGGAACCGACCGCCATGTCGATCACGCCCTGGCGCATGGCGGTGAATTCCTTGGTCTGATCGCCGCCGACCAGCTGGGCGCCGGGATAAACCTTCATGTTGATCTTGCCGCCGGAGCGCTCCTTCACCAGCGCGGCCCAGCGCTCGGCCGACAGCCCCCACGGGAACGGCGCGCCGACGACGGTCGAGATCTTGTATTCGGGCTTGTAGGTCTGTGCGGAGGCAGGCGCGGCAAGGCTCAGCGCCGCCAGCAATCCGAAAGCAAGTTTCGTCACCGATTTCATGTTCGCTTCCTCCTGTGTTTTCGTTGACCGTCTGTCCTCTCGCGCTATTGCTGCGCTTATTCCAACCAAGCTATTCCGCCATCATCGCCTCAGCAGTTTGTACGACCTTTTCGGCCGTCACGCATACCGCTTGTTCGAGTGGCGGGGCGTAGCTGATGGGCGCGCGCGGCGCCCCCAGCCGGCGTACCGGCGCTTTGAGCACACGGTGCAGCCGCTCGGCGACGCTTGCCGCGATCTCTGCGCCGAAGCCACCGACCGAGACTGCTTCCTGCACCACCAGCAGCCGGCCAGTCCGCTGCACGCTGGTCAGCACCGCGAGCTTGTCCCACGGCCACAGCGTGCGCAGATCGATCACTTCGGCCTCGATCCCGCGCGCCGCCAGCGTCTCGGCGGCGGCCGCGCAGACGTGCACCTGCGCCGACCAGGAGACGATGGTCAGGTCGCTGCCGGGGCGCACAAGCCGCGCATGTCCAAGCGGCACCAGATGGTCGGCGCCATCCGGCACGTCGCCTTCCAGCGGCCAGAGGTTCTTGTGCTCCATGTAGACGACCGGATCGTCGCAGCGGATCGCCGACTTCATCAGTCCCTTGTTGTCTGCCGGCGTCGACGGACAGACCACCACCAGGCCGGGGATGTGCGTGTACCAGCTCTCCAGCGATTGCGAGTGCTGCGCCGCCGACGAGCGCCACATGCCGATCGGCTCGCGCGCGACCAGCGGCACCCGCGTCTGGCCGCCGAACATGTAACGGGCCTTGGCGGCCTGGTTGACCAGTTCGTCGACGGCACAGAGCGCGAAGTCGGAGAAGCGCATCTCCACGATCGGACGCGTTCCCATCATCGCGGCGCCGACGGCGGCGCCCATGATGCAGGCTTCCGAGATCGGCGTGTCGGAGATGCGCTCCGGCCCGAACTCTTCCGCCAGGCCGCGGTACTGCCCGAAAACGCCGCCGCGCCCGAGGTCCTCGCCCAGCGCCCAGACGGCGGGATCGCGGCGCATCTCCTCGGCGACTGCCTGCCGTGCTGCTTCCGCGTAAGTGAGGGTCGCCATCAATGCGCGTCCGCACGCGGATCGCCGACATCCTGCACGTCGGCGAACGCAAGCGCAGTGTCGGGGTAGGGGGTGTCTTTGGCGATGGTGTAAGCCGCCGTCATCTCATCGAGCGCCGCCTTGCGGGCGTGTTCCGCATCGCCGGCAGAGCCCGCCTCGGCGAGCAGCGCTTCCAGCCGGGTGATCGGGTCGTTGCGCCAGCCCGCATCCACTTCGTCCTTCGGCCGGTAAGTCGCGGGATCGACCGCGGTGTGGCCGGTGAGCCGGTAGGTGACCGCGTGCAGGAAGCGCGGCCCGCCGCCGGAGCGCACCGCATCCAGCAGTTCGCGCGTTGCCGCCTCCACCGCCAGGACGTCGTTGCCGTCCACGGTGACTCCGGGAATCCCGAGGCTCTTCGCACGCGCCAGCGGACCATCCCCCGACGTCATCGCGCGGGTGCGGGTGGTCGCCGCAAAACCGTTGTCCTCGCACACGAACAGTACCGGCAGCTTGAACACGCCGGCCCAGTTCAGCCCCTCCAGGAACGGCCCGCGGTTGATGGCGCCGTCCCCGAAAATGCAGCACACGATGCGGTCCTCACGCTTGAGCTTGATCGCGTGTGCGGCGCCGACCGCGATCACGATGTTGGCGCCGACGACGCCGTTGGCGCCAAGCATACCGACGCTGAAGTCGGCGATGTGCATCGATCCGCCCTTGCCGCCGCAGCTGCCGCCTTCGCGTCCGAACAGCTCGCGCATCATCGCGAGGCTGTCGGCACCCTTGGCGAGGGTGTGACCATGACCGCGATGGGTCGACAGCAGCACGTCGTCGCGGCGCAGGTTGAGGCACACGCCGGAAGCGATCGCTTCCTGCCCGATGGACGGATGGATTGCGCCGAGCACGAGCTTCTCACGCAATGCCTCCAACGCCGCCTCCTCGAAGGCGCGGATGCGCACCATCATGCGGTGATGTTGGAGCAGGCGAGGGAGATCGAGGTTCGAGCGTGCGGACATGCGGGGGAGGCGAGGGACATCCGCTGCGACCAGCGGAGCGACGCTGTTGCTTGCCCGCACGTTAGGCAGGACCGGCAGTTGCGGTCAATCGGTGTGGCGACGGCACCGGCGCGCTTACCGCGGCGGCGCGGTCAGTTGCGCACCGCCGACCAGCGCCCGGCGCAGCCGCGGCCCGGCGATACCCAGCTGCCGCCGCCGCGTGAGCGCGCAAGCTGTCCGGATGCATGCGCCA
>DASWSO010000368.1:0-10594 GCA_036402635.1 Xanthobacteraceae bacterium | reverse complement strand
CGCATCTATCCGCACAACATCTTCTATCCCGGCATCTGCCTCGCGCTCACCGTGCTCGCCGTCAACATCCTGGGTGACGGTTTGCGCGACCGGCTGGACCCAAAGCTCGCCAGGCGGATGTGATGTTGCGACCGGGTGTATTTCCGGATATGTTTCCGGAAATGGAGGCGTGACCATGACCGCCGCAAAACAGAAGGCTCTGACCTCGTATCGACGGCGCTTGAAACGCGAAGGCCTGGTGCGCCTGGAAGTGCACGTGAGGCAGGACGACGCCGTGCTGATCAAAGGGGTCGCGCAAGCCTTGCGGGATCCAGACCGTGAAAACGAAACGAGAGCGGCCCTGCAGCAGTTTGGGCCGCCGCGGAGGAAAAGCTTCAAGGAATTCTTGACCGAGGCGCCGCTCGACGGGGTCGATCTCACGCGAGCGCACGACCGTGAACGGGAAGTCGATCTTTGAAGTATCTGCTCGACACCAACATCATTTCAGAACTGCGCAAACGCGAACGCTGCAACGCAAATGTCGCCCGTTGGTACAGCGCCGTGGGCGAGGACGACGCGTTTCTCAGCGTGCTGGTGCTCGGGGAAATCCGCCGGGGCATCGAGCAGATCCGTCGCGATGCCGCGCAGGCGCGTGCATTGGACCGGTGGCTGGGAGAGCTGAAGGAGGTTTTTTCAGACCGGGTCCTGTCAGTCGACCAGAGCATCGCCGAGGAATGGGGCCGAATGACCGCATTGCACCCTGCGTCGGCGGTGGACGGATTGCTCGCGGCGACCGCCCGCGTCCACGGCATGACGCTGGTCACGCGCAATGTCGCGCACGTCAGGAATCTCGGCGCGCAAATATTGAACCCGTTTGAGCCCAAATTGAGTTGAGTGGATTGGTGTCTGTCCTCGCGATCGAAAACCTCACCGTCTCGCTGCCGCTGGGGGCCGACCGGCTCAACGCGGTGGAGGACGTCTCGTTCACGGTCGGGCCGGGCGAGATCGTCTGCGTGGTGGGGGAATCCGGTTCCGGCAAGTCCGTCACCGCCCACAGCATCATGGGGCTGCTGCCGCCCGGCCAGCTCGCCCCGACCAGCGGACGCATCCTGCTGGCGGGCGACGACCTGTTGCGCAAGTCGCGGGCGGAGCTGCGCGCGCTGCGCGGCGACCGCATGGCGATGATCTTCCAGGAGCCGATGACCGCGCTCAATCCGGTGATGCGGGTCGGCGAGCAGATCGAGGAAGTGCTGCAGATCCACACCCGGCTGGATGCGCGCGAGCGCCGCCGCCGCGTGCGCGACGTGATGGCGTCGGTGCATCTGCCCGATGTCGACACCCTGATCGACGTCTATCCGCACCAGCTTTCGGGCGGGCAGCGCCAGCGCATCATGATCGCGTCGGCGCTGGCCCTCGATCCGGCGCTGCTGATCGCCGACGAGCCGACCACCGCGCTCGACGTCACCACGCAGGCGCAGATCCTCAAGCTGATCGCGGAGCTGCAGACGCGCCGGCGCACCGGCGTGCTGTTCATCACCCACGACTTCGGGGTGGTGGCGGAGATCGCGCATCGCGTCGTGGTGATGCAGCACGGCCGCGTGGTCGAGCAGGGCGGCGCCGCCGAGGTGCTGAACAATCCGCGCCATCCGTACACCCGCATGCTGATCGGCTCGGTGCCGAGCCTGACCCCGCCGGCGCGGGCTTCTGCGGCTGACGCGCCGGTGGTGGTGCAGACGCGCGGCCTCGGCAAGACCTACGTCGCCGGCGGATTCTTCGGCGGCCGCCGCGAGGTGCGCGCCGCCAACGCCGTCGATCTCACCGTGCGCAAGGGCGAGACCCTCGGCATCGTCGGCGAATCCGGTTCCGGCAAGTCGACCGTGGCGCGCTGCGTGGCGCGGCTGATCGAGCCGACCGACGGCGCCATCCTGCTGCGCGGGATCGACGTGGCGAAGATGGGCACGCGGACGCTGCGGCCGCACCGCCGCCGCGTGCAGATCGTGTTCCAGGATCCGTACCGCTCGCTCAATCCGCGCCGCACGGTCGGCAAGTCGATCATCGAGGGGCCGATGAATTTCGGCCTTCCGCGCGACGCCGCGGTGGCGCGCGCGCGCGAATTGATGCGGCTCGTCGACATCGATCCGGAGGCGCTGTCGCGCTTCCCGCATCAGTTCTCCGGCGGCCAGCGGCAGCGCATCTGCATCGCCCGCGCGCTCGCCATGGAGCCGGAGATCCTGATCGCCGACGAGGCGGTGTCCGCGCTCGACGTGTCGGTGCAGGCGCAGGTGCTGCGGCTGATCGACGACGTGCGCAAGAAGTTCGAGCTGGCAATCCTGTTCATCACCCACGATCTGCGCGTGGCCGCGCAGGTCTGCGACCGGATCGCCGTGATGCAGAACGGCGAGGTGGTCGAGCAGGGCGTCACGGCGGACATCTTCCGCGCTCCGGAGCACCCTTACACGCGCGCGCTGTTCGACGCCGCACCGGGCCGCCAGTTCGATTTTTCGAAGTTTGCGGCGAATTAAACCTCGTCTTCCGCCACCGCCTCGCTCCACGGCTGCTGCGGCTCGGTCGCGCCTTCGTTGGCACCGCCGATGCGCCGCACCGCGCCCGCGATGGTGAAGTGGTACGGATAGGCGGTGCGCTCCACCTCCAGCGTCTTGAATTCGGCCGCGAGCGCCGCGCGCACGTCGTCCGGCAGATCGCGGTCCACCACCACGGTCTCGCCGCCGGAGACATCGATGCGCGGCGTGTGGAACGCCTCCTCGAGGCCGGCACCGTTCGCCATCATCACCAGCAGCTGGAACACGGCCGGAAGGATCTTGCGGCCGCCGCAGCCGCCGATCGCGATCGCGTCGTCCTCGCCGGTCATGATCGCCGGGCAGTAGTTGGAGAGCGCGCGCTTGCCGGGCGCGATGCTGTTGGGCGTGCCGGGCCGCGGGTCGAACCAGTTCATGCCGTTGTTGAGCAGGATGCCGGTCGACGGCGACAGAAAGCGCGAGCCGAACAGCGACAGCAGCGTCTGCGTCAGCGCCACCATGTTGCCGGCGCGGTCCACCACCGAGATATGCGTGGTCGAGGAGGCGGCGGCGGTGGCGGCGGTGTCGCCCATCCGCTCGAAGCGGTTCTCCCACGCATCCTGCAGCGAGGACGCGATCGCCGCGAACGCCGCCGCGTCCAGCGCCGCGCCCTCGCGCTTGCCGGACCAGCGGGCGTTGAGCGCGTTGAACGCATTGGCGATGGTCGGCCCGCCGCTCAGCTCGGGCAGCACGTGGACGGTGCGGCCGGCATGCGCGACCGTGCGCGGCGCCACCGTGCGCACCTCGATGGCGTCGAAATCGGCCGCGCTCAGCGCCCCGCCGCCGCTGCGCACGTCCTCCAGCAAGGCTTTGCCGATGGCGCCGCGATAGAGCGCGTCCGGCCCCTCTGCCGCGATCGCCGCCAGCGTGCGCGCGAGCTGCCGGTTCGGCAGCCGCAGCACCGGCTGTCCGACCACCGCCGGCGGCGGCACCGGCGGCGCGCCGCCGGGCAGGAAGACGGCGCGGGCGCCGGCGTCACGCGCCAGCTGCGCAAACGCGGTGGCGACGATCAGCGTGGTGTGCCAGTCGACCGCCGGGCCTTCGTCGGCGAGCTTCACCGCCGGCTCGACCAGCTCGCGCCAGCCGCGCCGCCCGTAGAGCGCGTGCGCGCGCTGCACGCCGGCGAGCACGGTCGGAGCCACCACGGCGGTGGCGCCGACGAGGTTGCGGTCGTCCTTCACGCGCGGCCAGCCAAACAGGTCCTGGCCGAGCCCTTCGACGATCGGATAGTCGGCGGGATCAAGCGCGAGCGGCGAGCGCGCGCCGAAATCCACCACGGTGACGCGGTCCTCCGCCGCCTGCCGCACCAGCATCGCGCCGGTGGCGCCGATGCCGCTCATCCACGGCTCCAGCACGCCGACCGCGAACGAGGTCGCGACCGCCGCGTCGACCGCATGCCCGCCGGCGGCGAGCACGCGGGCGCCGATCTCGGAGGCGAGCCGGTTCTGGCTCACCACGATGCCGCCCGACGAGCGCGCCGCGGCTTTGCGCACGACGCGCCGCTGCGACTGGTTCGGCGACAGGGCGGGCTTGGCTTTCATTGCGTCCTCTCGGTGCGGATCACCCGCGAGCCGCATGGCGCTCGGCGAGGCGGCGGTCGTAGTCGAGCACGGCCTGCAGCAGCACCTGCGCGCCGGCGGCGCATTGCTGCTTGGAGGAGAACTCCGCCTCGTTGTGGCTGATGCCGCCGCGGCACGGCACGAACACCATCGCGGCCGGCGCCACGCGCGCGACGTAAGCGGCGTCGTGGCCGGCGCCGGAGATGATGTCGCGGGCGGTGAAATTGTTCGCCGCCGCGCTCGCCCGCACCGCCTCGATGCAGTCGGGGTCGAACCGCACCGGCGCGACGTCGGCGATGCGCTCCATCGTGACGCCGAGCTCCAGCGGATCGCAGATCTCGCTCAACGAGGCGACCAGCATCTGCTCCATCGAGTCCAGCACGCCGGCTTCCGGATGCCGCAGGTCGACGCAGAAGAACACTTCGCCGGGGACGACGTTGCGCGAGTTCGGCTTCACCTCCAGCAGGCCGACGGTGCCGACGCCGAGCGGCGCATGGCTGCGCGCGATCGCGTCCACCCGCTCGATCAGCCGCGCCGCGCCGAGCAGCGCGTTCTTGCGCATGTGCATCGGGGTGGCGCCGGTGTGGGCGTCCTGGCCGGTGACCGTCACCTCGTACCAGCGCAGGCCCTGCACGCCGGTGACGACGCCGATCTCCTTGCTCTCCGCTTCCAAGAGCGGCCCCTGCTCGATATGCAGCTCGAAGAACGCGGTCAGCGGATGCTGTCCGCACGGCTCGCTGCCGAGGTAGCCGATCGCTTCCAGCGCCGCGCCGAAGGTGGTGCCGTCGCGCGCCTCGCGCGACACCGCCCAGTCGCGCGTGAACATCCCGCCGAACACGCCCGACGCCGTCATCGAGGGGGCGAAGCGCGCGCCCTCCTCGTTGGTCCAGTTGATCACCTCGATCGGCGCGCAGGTCTCATAGCCGGCCTGCACCAGCGTGCGCACCGCCTCGAGGGCGCCGAGCACGCCGAGCACGCCGTCGAACTTGCCGCCGGTCGGCTGGGTGTCGAGATGGCTGCCGATCCCGATCGGCGGCAGGTCGTTGCGCTGCCCCGGCCGGCGCGCGAACATCGTGCCCATGTCGTCGATCGTGACGGTGAGGCCGAGCCCCTCGCAGCGGGCGCGGAACCAGTCGCGCACCTGGCGGTCGAGATCGGTGAGGGTGAGCCGGCAGATCCCGCCCTTCGGCGTGCCGCCGATGGCGGCGGTCTCCATCAGCTCGCTCCAGAGCCGCTCCGGATCGATGGCGAGGTTGCTCATCGCGGAAGCCTTCAGCTGCGGCGCGCCGCGCCGGTCCACAATTTCGGGCTGGCGCGCAGATACTGCGGCGGACGCTCGATCTCGCCGCCGAGCTGGCGCGCCGCTTCCCAGGCCCAATGCGGATCGTCGAGGAAAGCGCGGCCGAGCGCCACCATGTCGGCCTTGCCGGAGGCGACGATGTTTTCCGCCTGCTCCGGAAGCGTGATCAGCCCGACCACGCGGGTTGCGAGGCCGCCCTCGCGCTTCACCTTCTCGGCGATCGGCACGTTGTATTCCGGCACCGGCGGATTGCGGGTATAGGCGGTGACGCCGCCGGAGGAGATGTCGACATAGTCGAAGCCGGCCGCTTTCAGGCCGCGCGCGAACGCGACCGCGTCGTCGGGCGTGAGACCGCCTTCGGTCCAGTCGCTGCCGGTGATGCGGGCGCCGAGCGGGAGCCCGCGCGGCACCGCGTCGCGCACCATCTCGGCCATCTCGAACAGGTAGCGCCAGCCGGCCTGCCGGCCGGGGCCGTACTGGTCGGTGCGCTTGTTGGAGATCGGCGACTGGATGCTGTGGGCGAAATAGCCGTGCGCCAGGTGCAGCTCGATGGCGTCGAAGCCGATGCGCACCGCGCGCTTGGCCGAGGACACGAACTGGTCGCGCACCTGCGCGAAGTCGTGCTCGTTCATCTCGCGCGGCGCCGGCCAGTCGGCGCCGAACGGAATCGCGGACGGGCCGATGGTCTCCCACGGCTCGTCGCCGCCATTGAGCTTCAGGCCATGTCCGCCTTCCCACGGCCGCTGCGAGGAGGCCTTGCGGCCGGCATGCGCGAGCTGGATGCCGATCTTCGAAGTGCCGATGCGGTGGCAGTGGTTGATCACCTTGGCGAGCGCCGCCTCGTTGGCGTCGCTGTAGAGGCCGAGGCAGCCGTGGGTGATGCGGCCCGGCCGCGACACATGCGTCGCCTCGATGATCAGCAGGCCGGCGCCGGAATTCGCCAGCATGCCGAGATGCGTGACGTGCCAGTCGTTGGCGCAGCCGTCGTCGGCGCTGTACTGGCACATCGGCGAGATAACGATGCGGTTCTTGAGTTCGAGGTCCGCGAGCTTGAGCGGCGAGAACAGGGCACTGGCCATGAGCTTTTGGTCTTCGATTGCGGGAGGGAAAATGCGGGCCGCAGTTATGCACGCCCGCGCGCGCGCTGGCTAGACGGTGCGCCACATGGGTCGGTTGCTGTTCCGGCGGCGGTCTCTCGTTACTGCTGCCCCAGCCGCATGATGGCGAGCGCCAGCGTCTGCGCCCGCGGCACCAGCGTCTCGACTTCCAGATACTCCTCCGGCGTGTGCGCCTTGCCGCCCACCGGGCCGACCGCGCAGATGGTCGGCGCGCCGGTCTCGGCGGCGAAACCGGAATCCGCGCAACCGCCGGTGAACTCGCTCTTCACCGGCGCATCGAGCGCGGCACCGCAGGCGGCATAATGGCTGAACAGCGCCTGCGAATGCGGCGTCTCCACCAGCGGCAGGAACTCGCCGGCGATCTCCAGTTCCGCGGACGTGCCCGGCACGAAGCTTGTTCGCACGATCGCTTCGATCTTGGCCATGGCGGCGTTGCGGTCGGCCGGCGCGATGTAGCGCAGGTCGACCTCGCATCCGGCCGACGGCGCCACCGTGTTGACGGTCTGTCCGCCGGTGACGGTGCCGACGTTGACGGTGATGCCCTTCGACAGGTCGGTGAGCGCGTGCAGCGCCGTGATCTTGCGCGCCAGTTCCTCGATCGCGCTGATGCCGTCCTTGAAGTTGGCGCCGGAATGCGCCGCCTTGCCGGTGATCGCAAGCCGCATGAAGGTGCCGCCCTTGCGGCCGGTCACCACCGCGTTGTTGGGCCGACCCGGCTCCGAGTTGAACACCGCGCGGGCGCGCCGCGCCTCCGCCTCGATCAGCGGCCGGCATTCCGGCGAGCCGATCTCCTCGTCGCTGGTGAACAGCCCGACCAGCGGCGCCGGCACATTGCCGGCCTGCTTGAAGGCCGCCAGCACGAACGCATTCATCACCAGGCCGGCCTTCATGTCGCACACGCCCGGCCCGTAGGCGCGGCCGTTCTCGATCGTGAACGGGCGGCGCGACGGCTCGCCCTTCGGAAACACCGTGTCGCGGTGCCCCAGCAGCAGGATGGTGCTGTTGGAGCCGGAGCCGCCGCCGTTGCCGACGGTGGCGCGCAGCGCGTCGCCGAAGCGCTGGTTGGGGAGCGTCTCGCAGGCGATGCCGCTTGCTTCCAGGAAGCCGCGCAGATGCCCGCCGACCGCGTCGACCCCGGCCTTGTCGTAGCTTCCGCCGTCGGTGTTCACCAAGGTCTCGAGCAGATCCAGCATCGGCCCGCGCTGGCTCGCCAGCCAGTCGAGCACGCTGCGTTCGGTCTGCGTCACGTCGGCGGCCATCGCGGGTCTGCTCCTGAATGTTGCGGCGCGCAATTGAGCATGCGGTGCCGCGTCGCTCAAGGCGGGCCGCGGTCATGCTAGCACCCCGCCGTCATGGCCAGCCTGTCCCGCCCATCCACTTCCGTCATGGCCGGGCTTGTCCCGGCCATCCACGTCTGACTTCGACGTCACAACGAAGACACGGATGCCCGCCGCAAGGCCGGGCACGGGTCGAACTGGTTGCCTTCATTCTGCCCAGGACACGGCCCTTGATCGCCGGCGGGGAGCAACCGCCCAACCGTCGAGGAGATCGGCATGGCGAGGCTCAAGGTTATGTTAACCAGTGCGGCTGCGGCGCTGGCGGTGATGGCCGCGTTGGCCGGGCTGGCGACGTCGCGGGTGGTTGCGCAGCAGGCGCCTTCCGCCCCGCCGGCGGCGCAGGGGGCACAGGGCGAACGCAGCGACAACACCGCGCAGCGTTCCGAGCGCTGGTGGCGGCAAGGCCGCGACCGCAACCTGGAGGACGATCACCGCAGTTTCGAGGACTATGCCGGCGACGTGGTCGACGACGGCCCGCGCTGGACCGGTCCGGGTCCGGGCGACCGGCGCGACGGGAATGAGCGCCGCGGCGACGGTCCCTCCGCCGCACCACGCTTCGGCGGGCCGCTGTGCGGACCGGCCGGCGAGCGCATCGTGGCCCGCATGCTCGACCGGCTGGAGCGCATCACGCGGCCGACCGAAGCGCAGCGGGCGGCGTTCGAGAAGCTCGCCGAAGCCGCCGCCAAGGCGCGCGAGATCGCCCGCGAAGGCTGCCCGACCGAACGGCCGGTGACGCCGCCGGGCCGGCTCGCCGCCGCCGAGAAGCGGCTGGACGCATTGCTGCAGGCGATCCGCACCGTGCGGCCGGCGATGGACGAGTACTACGCGTCGCTCAACGAGGAGCAGAAAGCGCGGCTCTATATCGCCACCGTCCGCCCCGGCTGGGGCGACCGCTTCGAGGGCGGGCGCGACCGGCTCGACCGCCCGCGCGAGCGCCAGCGCGAAGACTTGGAGCGGCCGCGCCGCGACGGGCCGCGCGAGGACTGGCGCGAGGAGCGCGACCGCAGCCGCAGCCTGCGCGAGCGTGACCGCGACGACGACCGGCGCGGACGCGGCGGGCGTGGACGCGACCGCGGCGATGACGACGATCGCGACGGCTGGCCGGATTCCTGGCGCGGCCGATCGTAGGCTTACGCCTTCCGGGCGCAGCGCGGTCACGCAGTGACGCGCTGCAGAGCCGGGACCCCGGACGCTAGCGCCCCGCCGCGTAGGCCTGCATGCCGCGCGGATTGGCGGCGGCGCGGCGGCGGCGGCCGCTGCGCGACGCGGCGGTGAGCCGGCCCTCCGACCAGTCGGGTCCGATCTCGACCTTATGGCCGCGCCGTTCGAGCTCGGCGATGGTGTCGCGCGGCACGCGGCGCTCGATCACCACCACGCCGGGGCGCGCCGTGCGCGGCCAGAACGAGATCGGGAAATGCTCGGTGTGCCAGGCCGGCGCATCGATCGATTCCTGCAGATTCATCCCGCAATGCACGTGGCGCAGGAAGAACTGCGTCGTCCACTGGTCCTGCTGGTCGCCGCCCGGCGAGCCCCAGGCGAGATACGGCTCGCCGTCCTTGTGCGCGAGCGTCGGCGACAGCGTGGTGCGCGGGCGCTTGCCCGGCGCCAGCGAGGCCGGATGGCCTTCCTCCAGCCAGAACATCTGCCCGCGCGTGCCGAGGCAGAAGCCGAGCTCCGGAATCGCCGGCGAGGAATGCAGCCACCCGCCCGACGGGGTCGCCGAGATGATGTTGCCGTCGCGGTCGACGATGTCGAAATGCACGGTGTCGCCGCGCACCTGCCCCATGCGGCCGACGGTCGGCTCGCCGGCGCCGAGCCGGCCGACAGTGGGCTCGCCCGCGCCCATCGCGCCGGCATGGCGCACGTCCTCGGCGCGACGCAGCTTCACCACCGCGCCGAAACCCTCGACCGAGCCGGGCTGCAGGTCCAGCGACGCCTTGGCACCGACCAGCTTGCGGCGCGCGTCGTTGTAGGCGTCCGACAGCAGCGTCTCGATCGGCACCTCGACGAAATCCGGATCGCCGTAGAACTTCTCACGGTCGGCGAAGGCGAGCTTGGCGCACTCGACCTGCAGGTGGATGAACTCCGGTCCGGCGGGATCGAGCCCGTCGAGGTCGAAGCCCTTGAGCAAAGCGAGCTGCTGCAGCATCACCGGGCCCTGGCTCCAGACGCCGGGCTTGCACACGGTGTAGCGGCCGTAGTCGTAGGTGAGCGGCGCCTCGATGGTTGCGTGCCAGCGCGCCATGTCGTCGCCGGTGAGCACGCCGCCATGCGGCTCGCCGCTCGTGTCCATCAGCTTCTGGGTGCGGCAGAACCGGTCGATCGCCTCGGCCACGAAGCCCTGCGACCAAGTTTTTCGCGCGCGCTCGATCTGCGCCTCGCGATTGCCTCCGGCGCTCTGCGCTTCGCGCAGCAGGCGCTTGTAGGTTTCGGCGAGCGTCGGATTGGTGAACAGCGAGCCCGGTGCCGGCGCCTCGCCGTCACGCAGGTAGATCGCGGCGGAGGTCGGCCAATATTGCGTGAACAGCTGCTTGACCGTGTCAATGGTGGCGCAGGCGCGCTCGACCAGCGGGTAGCCGTGCTCGGCGTAGCCGATCGCAGGCGCCAGCACGTCCTCGAGCCGCAACGTTCCGTAGTCGCGCAGCAGCGTCAGCCAGGTGTCGAAGGTGCCGGGCACGCACGCGGCCAGCAGGCCGGTGCCGGGCATCATGTCGAGCCCGAGCTG
>DASWSO010000367.1:0-17538 GCA_036402635.1 Xanthobacteraceae bacterium | reverse complement strand
GCCTCCGCATCCCACCGCGACGGCTGATCGTCCGTGCCTGCCGGACTGAGCGCCGCCTCGACGGCGTCGTCGACGCGCTCCATCCACACGAACCGCACCTTGTCGCGCGCCGCCTCCGGCACGTCTTCGAGGTCCTTGCGGTTGCGCGCCGGCAGCATCACGGTGGTGATGCCGGCATTCGCCGCCGCCAGCACCTTCTCCTTCACGCCGCCGATCGGCAGCACCAGGCCGCGCAGCGAGATCTCGCCGGTCATCGCGGTGTCGTGCCGCGCGGTGCGGCCGCTGAGCAGCGACGTGAGCGCGATGAACATCGCCACGCCGGCGCTCGGTCCGTCCTTCGGAATCGCGCCCGCCGGCACATGGATGTGGATGTCCGACTTGTCGAACACCTCCGGATCGCAGCCGAACTGCGCGGCCCGCGCCTTGACCAGCGTGAGGGCGGCCTGCGCGCTCTCCTTCATCACGTCGCCGAGCTGGCCGGTGAGGATCAGCTTGCCCTTTCCGGGCACCCGCGTCGCTTCGATGAACAGGATGTCGCCGCCGACCGGGGTCCAGGCAAGCCCGGTGGCGACGCCCGGAACGCTGGTGCGCATCGCCACTTCGCGCTCGAAGCGGTGCGCGCCGAGGATGGCGTGCAGGTCGGGCCGGTCGACGCGCACATGCGCGATGCCGCTTTCGGCGATCCGCATCGCCACGTGCCGGCAGACCGCGCCGATATGGCGCTCCAGGTCGCGCACGCCGGCCTCGCGCGTATAGTCGCGGATGATCGCGCGGATCGCGTCCTCGGTGATCTCGCACTGCTCGGGCTTGAGCCCGGAGGATTCGAGCTGACGGCGCAGCAGATAGCGCTTGGCGATCTCGACCTTCTCCTCCTCGGTGTAACCGGGAAGCTCGATCACCTCCATGCGGTCGCGCACCGGGCCCGGAATGGTGTCGAGCACGTTGGCGGTGGCGATGAACATCACCTGCGACAGGTCGAACGGCACCGCCAGGTAGTTGTCGCGGAAGGTGGAGTTCTGCTCCGGGTCAAGCACCTCCAGCAGCGCCGACGCCGGATTGCCGTGGAAGCCGGCGCCGAGCTTGTCGATCTCGTCCAGCATCATCACCGGGTTGCGGCTGCCGACCTTGCGGATCGCCTGGATCACGTTGCCGGGCAGCGCGCCGATATAGGTGCGGCGGTGGCCGCGGATCTCCGCTTCATCGTGCACGCCGCCGAGGCTCAGGCGGGTGAACTTGCGCTCCGTTGCGCGCGCGATGCTCTGCCCGAGCGAGGTCTTGCCGACGCCCGGCGGACCGACGAAGCAGAGGATCGGGCTCTTGCCGTGCGGATTGAGCTTGCGCACCGCGAGATATTCGAGGATGCGGCGTTTCACCTTCGGCAGGCCGTAATGGTCCTCATCGAGGATGCGGCGCGCCTCCGCGATGTCGATGCGCTCGGGGTCGAGCTTCGACCACGGCAGCTCGATCAGCCATTCGATATAGCTGCGGATCATGCCGTATTCGGCCGCCGCCTCCGGCATGCGTTCGAGCCGCCGCAATTCCTTCTCGGCCTGCTCGCGCGCCTCCTTCGGCATGCCGGCCTGCTCCATCGCCTCGCGCAGCTCGGCGATCTCGGTCGACTTCTCGTCCTCTTCGCCGAGCTCCTTCTGGATCTGGCGCAGCTGCTCGCGCAAAATGTGCTTGCGCTGCTGCGAGGAGAGCGACGCCTGCGTCTGCTCACCGATCTGCTTGGAGAGCCGCAGGACCTCGATGCGTTGCGCCAGCATCCCGAGCAGCTTGTCGAGCCGCTCCTTCAGGTCGACGGTCGCCAGCAGCTCCTGCTTTTCCTCCGGCTTGGTGTCCATGATGCCGGCGATGAAGTCGGCGAGCGCCGACGGCGATTCCATGGTCTCGATCGAGGCCACGACTTCCGGCGGCACGGTGCCGAGCAGCTGCACCGCGTCGCGCGCGCGCGCCCGCAGCACGCCGACGCGCGCCTCGATCTCGGGGGTGAGCACCTCCGAGGTGCCGATCTCCTCCACCCGCGCCGCCATGTAGGGGTAGCCGGAGAGGAACTCGACGACGCGGAAGCGGCGGACGCCGCGCACCACGACGTGGTGGGTGCCGTCCGGCGCGGTGACGTAGCGCAGCACGTCGGCGCTGGTGCCGACCGGATGCAGCTGGTCCGGGCTCGGCTCGTCGGCCTCGGCGTCCGACTGCAGCAGCAAGCCGACGCGCCGCTCGGCGCGCACGGCCTCCTGCGCGGCCGCGATCGAGGCGGGGCGCCCGAGCGCGAGCGGCAGCATGATGCCAGGAAACAGCACGGTCTGCCGCACCGGCACGATCATCATCGCGTCCGGCGGCAGCTGCGGCGCTTGCTGCTGCTCTTGCGGCTGTTGCGACGCCGCGTCGGCAACGTCGCGTTGGTCTGCGTCCACCATTCGTTTGCGCGCCCGCTCAGTTGCGTTTGATCAAGCTCAGGAACAGGCAGCCCGCCGTCAGCTCGGAACCGGCGAGCTGCAGTCCCGCGGTCGGCAGATGGATCTGACGCTCGAAGCGTCCGTGCGGGATTTCCAGCCGGTGCACGATCGCGCCGCGCGCCGCGCG
Source organism: Xanthobacteraceae bacterium (assembly GCA_036402635.1). Taxonomy (GTDB): domain Bacteria; phylum Pseudomonadota; class Alphaproteobacteria; order Rhizobiales; family Xanthobacteraceae; genus DASWSO01. The sequence goes on along the minus strand of DASWSO010000367.1, from coordinate 14,952 downwards.
CGGCAGCCGCCGCTCGCCTGCGACCACGATCAGGTTCTGGCCGATGGAGACTTCGAGGTCCTCCGCCTCCACGCCCGGCAGCGCGGCGACGATGAGGATCTCGCGGCCGCTCTCGAACACGTCGACCGGCGGCTCCCAGCTCGGCTGCCGCGCATCCGACATTCCGGGCTGGAACGCATGCCGCTGCAGCCGCTCGGCCTGTTCGATCAGGGCGCAAGCCTCGGCCCACATCCAGTTTCGCGGATCGCCTGCCATGATCGGGCCCGCCGTCAGCCGGCGCGAACCGGCAAGCGGGCCTCGATCGCCGCCGCCAGAAACTCGAACTCGTAGGGGCCGTCGTGCCGGCGATCGTTGATGAAGAAGGTCGGCGTACCGTTGACGCCGCTGCGCACGCCGCCGAGGAAGTCGGCGCGCACCTTCGGCTCGAACTGGCCGGTGACGAGCGCCTGATGCAGGGCGGCTTCCGACAGCCGCAGCGTCTCGGCGAGCGCGAACAGCAGCGGCAGCCCGAGCCGGTCCTGGTTCGCGTAGATGCCGTCGTGCATCTCCCAGAAGCGCCCGTGCGCGCCGGCATATTCGGCCGCCTCGGCCGCCGCTTCGGCGTGCGGGTGCACCTCCTTCAGCGGAAAATGCCGGAAAACGAAGCGCAAGGTATCGCCGAAGTGCTCGCGCACCGCCTCGACGATCGGATGCGCGCGCCCGCAATGCGGGCATTCGTAATCGCCATACTCGACCAGCGTGACCGGGGCGTTTTTCGGGCCGCGGATATGGTCTTCGGCGGTGACGGGGACTTTCAGCATGATGCAAACCCTCCTCAATCGAGCTTTTCGAGTGCTTCCAGGATGCCGTCGGCACCCGGATTGACCGCGATCGGCGAGCGGTAGCTCCAGAACACGACGCCGTCCCGGTCGAGCACGAACAGCGCGCGTTCGCAGACGCCTTCCTTGTCGCGATAGGCGCCGTACTGCCTGGCGACCCCGCCCTTCGGCTCGAAGTCGGAGAGCAGGGGAAAATGCAGGTGCTGGTGCTGGGCGAAGGCATCGTGACACCAGGCGCTGTCGACCGAGATGCCGACCAGCTCGGCGCCGTGCTTGCGGAACTCCGGAAGGATCTCGTTGTAGAGCGTCATCTGGTCGCCGCAGACTGGGCTCCAGTCGGCCGGATAGAACGCCAGGATCACCGGCTTGCCGCTGAGATCGGCGAGCGCGAGATCCTGATCGGGGGTGACGCGGAGGCTGAAGTCGGGGGCCTTTGTGCCGGGCTCGAGCAGGCGAGACATCGCTTGTTTCTCTCGGGTCGGTGGGTTGAGGCGACTGCGCCTGAGCACAGTTCGAAGCATGCGGCGGACGCTAGGATTGGGTCTGCTGACCCGCATTGACGGCCGTCAAATTCGCCTGGTGCGGCTGCGGCGCGGCCCGCGCATTACGGGTTTCCACCATACGCAGAATTGCCGAATGTCATTCGCCGCGGGCGGGGGTCAGGTTGCCGGTGCGGGGCACGTCGAAGGAGGCCGAAATGTTGTCCAAGCTCCATGCCAAGCGGCTCGACGGCGGAACCAAACCGGCGGACACCGGCCCGCATGCGCTGCAGAGCCTCGACGACCTCGCCGAGACTGCCGAGTGGCGGCGCGGACAGGAGATCTGCGGGCAGGATCGGCCGGCCGATACCTGGTTCCGGCTGATCTCGGGCGCGGCGCGGCGGAGCGTGGTGCGCATCGACGGCCGCCGCCAGATCGTCGATCTGCTGCTGCCCGGCGACGTCTTCGGCTTCAGCGCGGCGCCGGAATACGACTACGCGGTCGAGGCGGTGGCCGAGGGCACGCGCACCGCCTGCTATCCGCGCCGGCGCGTCGAACACCTCGCGGATGCCGACCCGCGGCTGGCGCGCGAGCTGCGCGAGCTCGCCTTCGCGGCGATCTCGCGCCTGCAGGCGCAGCTGGTGCTGATCGGGCGCGTGACGGCGCGCGAGAAGGTCGGCTCGTTCCTGGTCGAGCTGGGGTCGCGGCTCACCAATTCGCATTCCGACCGGGTCGAGCTGCCGATCTCGCGCTACGACATCGCCGATTACCTGGCGCTCTCGGTGGAGACCGTCAGCCGCTCGCTGACCGAGCTGAAGCAACGCGGCCTGATCCGGTTCGTCGGCACCCGCCAGATCAAGATCGTCGATCGCGCCGCGCTCGAGGACGGCATGTTCGACGAGCATGGATGCGGGCGCCACCTGCCGGCGCGCGCGGCCGCTGCACGTCCCCCGGTGCGGGCCGCCGCCTGAAAGCTCAGGCCAGGCTCGCGAGCACCGCGACCCGGATCGCCTCCGCCGTGCGGCGGAGGCCGAGCCGGTCGAGCACGCGGGCGCGGTGAACCTCGACGGTGCGCACGCTGATGCCGAGGTCGTGCGCGATCGTCTTGCTGGCATGGCCCCTGACCAGGGCGTCGAGCACCTGACGCTCGCGCGGGCTCAACAGCGCCATCTGCTCCACCGCACGTTCGGACGCGCGGCGGCGCAGCTCGGACGATGCCCCGCGCGCCAGCGCCGCTTCGATCGCCTCCAGCAGCCGCCGGTCGTCGAACGGCTTCTCCACGAAATCCACTGCCCCGGCTTTCATCGCCCGTACGGCGATCTGGACGTCGCCATGCCCGGTCATCACGATGATCGGCAGCCGCACGCCGGCCTGCATCAGCTGCGACTGCAACTGCAGGCCGTCCATCCGCGGCATCCTGACATCCAGCAGCAGGCATCCGCTCTCAGGCAGCGCATTGAGCAGCGCGAACGGCCCGTCGTAAGACACGGTTCGCAATCCGGCGGTGTCCAAGAGCCGTTCCAGCGAGCGGCGCACGGCGGCATCGTCGTCGACGATATGGACAATCCGCTCAGCCATCGGTCGGACCGTCTGCGCCGACCGGAAGCGTGAACCGGAACACCGCCCCGCCACCCGGATTGGCGCCGCTGCGCAGCTTGCCGCCATGCGCCTCCACGATGAACCGGCAGATCGAGAGGCCGAGCCCCATGCCGTTGCGCTTGCTGGAGACGAAAGGCTCGAACGGATGGTCGACGAGATCGAATGTCAGGCCGGGCCCGTTATCGGCAACGCCGACTTCGATCGTGGCGTCATCGAGCTGACGGGTGGTGATCTTGATGTGGCGCTGCTCGCCGCCGGCGGTCGCCTCCAGCGCGTTGCGCATGAGGTTGACGAGAACCTGCTGGATCTGAATGCGGTCGCCGAACGTGTCGACCGCCCGCGGATCGAGATCGAGTTCCACCTGCACACCGTTGCCCCCACCCCCCGGTCCCGCATCCGCGAATGCGATCGCCTCGGTCACGATGGTGCCGAGGTTCTCTATCTGCATATCGGACTCGCCGCGGCGCACGAATCCGCGCAGCCGGCGAATGATATCGCCGCCGCGCAGCACCTGCGCGGCCGCTTCGTCCAGAACGTCCCGCACTGTCGCAGCGGCGGCCGGATCGTTCTTCGCCAGCAACCGCTGCGCCGCCCGCACCGAGTTGGTCGCAGCGGCGAGCGGTTGGTTCAATTCATGCGCCAGTGCGGCCGCCATCTGGCCGGCCGCGCTCAGCCGTGCCGCATGCAACAGCTGCAGCTGCAGCTCATGCAGGCGGGCATTGGCGCGCTCGCGCTTGCTGATCTCGTCCATCAGCTTGGCATTGGTCGCCGCAAGCTCCGCCGTCCGCGCCGCCACCTGCCGCTCCAGCGTCTGCGTCAGTTTCAGGAGCTCTGCCTCGGCGGTTTTTTGGCCGGTCAGGTCGCGGCTCACGGTGGCGGTGTTGATCGGCCGACCGGTATAGGGATCGTCGATACGGAACCAATCGATCAGGCATGGGATCGGCACGCCGGTCTCGAAGTGCCGCAGCGGAAGCTCGCCCACCCACCGGCCGTCCCGCATCACCAGCGGCCACAGCTCGCGCCGTGCGTGCTCGCGTGCAGGCGGCGCCAGGAAGTCCAGCATGTTCAGCCGGCGCGCCTCTTCGAGGCCGCCGAGGCCGACCATCTTCAGGCCTGCCGGGTTGACGTATTGCGGCACGCCATCGAGCGTCGCCACGCCGATGAAGTCCGACGAGCTATCGACCAATTGCACGAAGCGGCGCTGCTCGATGTCGGCATACCAGCGCCGCAGCGCCAAGGTCGCGTCGTTCGCCGCAATCCCGATGAGCAGCCGCTGCAGCTCGGTCGGAAAGCCGGGCTTGGCCGATCCGGCGACCAGCAACGCCTCGGGCACGGACCCGATCGGCGCGCTCACGACATGGATCGGCGCGCCGTCGCGCGGATCGCGCACGACCGCGTCCGCGGCCGTGCGGTTCGGCAACCAGCTCAGCACCGCCGCGCGCAACGCCGCGGTGACCTGCTCGGCCACGCCATGGCCGGTGCGGGTGACGTGGATGTTCGGGCCATCGCCTGCGCGCGGCAGCGCGACATGCACGAAGTCGGCGTTCAACATCGGCGCCAACGCGGCCGCCAGGCTTTCGGCGATCTGCTCCGGCGCGCAGGTTCGCCAGATCGACGGCAGCGTCGACAACGAGACCAGATCGCGAACGCAGCGCCGCAGCGCGTCGCTATCGGAAACGTGTTGTACCCACGGCATCTGCGCAGCCTGATTGGCATCGACTACCGCGTTGCGATCCATCGCCGCGGCTTTCGGCCGTTTTCCCGTAGCGGTCGCGAGCACGTTCCCATCCCGCTTCGTCGCGTGAAGCACGGGAGTGGGGCCACGCATTGCACGCTAGCATGCGTGTGTGCGCCGTGAAGTCCTCAACCTGAGTTTCGGCGGAAAGTTGAATCAAGTTGCAGCGAAACAGCGGAGCCCGCCGTCGCCGCGCGCGGCGGGAAGCGGGTTCACGCTGTTAGCGGGAGATCAATCTTCGTCCGGCGATCCGACGCGGGAGATGGTCCAGCTTGGCGGATCGCTCGCCGGAAAACTTTCTTCTATGGTCTCGTCGACGCGCTCCGAGTTTTTTACCGCGTCGATCTCGCTCGGAGGCTTGTCTTTCGTGACCTTCGTGTCGGCCGGTGCGGGCGTACCTTCGGGAGCAGGCGCGGGTGACGGCCGCTTCGTGCGCGCTGGCATCTCTCAGGTGGCCGCCTGCGCCGTCGCGGGCGGTCGGCGGTCCTCCTTGCGGGCGCGCAGCTTGAACGCCAGCACCAGCAGCGTGACGCCGAGCACCAGCGCATACGCGCCGATCCACCAGGTCAGCACGATGGCGCCGATCATCGGCGCGATCGCCAGCAGGAAGCCGTAGATCAGCGAAGCGATGCCGCCGAGCACCAGCCACCAGCGGCCGTGGCGCTGGTTGATGCGGAACGCGGCGCCGAGCAGCAGCCCGCCCGACACGATCGCCCATGCGGCGTTCAGCAGCACGAACGCAAGCACCGTGATGGCGGGCCACAGGAACGCCAGCACGCCGGTGAGCAGGCTCGCGAGTCCCTGCAGCAGCAGGATGCCCCAGCGTTCGCCGCTGCTCATGGCGCGCACCGCCGCGACGATGGAGAACACGCCGTCGACCAGCATGTAGGCGGAGAACACCAGCACCAGCGACAGGATGGTCGGCCCGGGAAACAGCAGCGCGATCAGCCCGAACAGCACGGCCAGCACGCCGCGGATCGCGATAACCCACCAGTTCTGTTTGAGGACCTCGGCCATGACGTTGGACCCGGTTGCGGATCCGAACGAGCTCGGGCGGTTATCGGCGGCGGTGCTCATGATGCGCGCTCCTGCTTATGCCGGCGTCGGGCGCAGGCTTGCAGTCCGAACGCGACCGCGCGTTGACGAGCGTCAATTCACCTGGCCCCGCGGCCGCGGCAAAGAAAAAGGCCGATCGAACCTTAAGGTCGATCGGCCTCATTATTCTTGTCCAGGGTTGCTTCAACAACTCCGGAATTGCCGAAGCCGGTTCACTTCTTCGGGATCACCGGCAGCAGTAGGTGGGCCTGCCGGTCCGGCCCGGCATGCAGCGTCACGTTGCCGCCGAACACCTTGGCCGGGCGGTCGCGCGGGTCGTCGTGGGTGAACACCGCGCAACCGGTCCACACCTTGCCGAGCGTCTCCAGGCCTGCACCCGGCTCGCCCGGATAGACGTAGTCCTTGCCGCGCACGGTGAGCGCGATGCGGTGGCCCTTCGGCACCACGATACAGGTCGGCCACACCTCGACGTCGACCTCGTAGACCTCGCCCGGGGTGAGCTTCTGCTCCTCGTCGTGGGTGTGATACGGCCGGTACGGCAGCGAGAGCTTCTTGTCGAGCTTGCGGTGCGAGACCCGCAGCCAGCCCTGCGCGATCGGCGTGTGCGGATCGAGCGCGCCCTGGAACACCACTTCCTTCAGGTCGGGCGAAAACACGCGCACCACCAGGAACAGGTCGGCGTCCTCGGTCGCCGACGACACCCACAGCTTGGCGGCGATCGGGCCGGTGAGCTCGGTCTCCTGCTCCAGCGGCGGGGTGAGGAACGTCACGCCGTCGCTGAAGCCGCCGTAACTGACGGCGCCGGCATTCTTCTGCTTGCCCTGCGACAGCGTGAGGTCGGCCGGATCGAGGTAGAACTTGGTCCACGCGGTGCGCGCGATCGGCCACTCGTTCTCGTGCCGCTCGACGAACTTCTCGCCCGGATGCCGCACCTGCAGCAGCACCTTCGGCTGCTTGCTCCAGCCGGTGTCCTCGCCCTTGAGGAAGTGGCCGAAGAACTTCTTCTGCAGGCCGACGCCGTAGTCGGTGTAGAAGTGCGTCCAGTGCTCGATGCCGTGGCACTCCAGCCACTTCTGCTCGGAAGCGGCGCGCACGAAGCCCTCGAAATTGCCGCGCGGGTGCAAGCCCTGCCCGCCCCAATTGGCCGACGAGAAGATCGGGACCTTCACGTCCTCCCATTTCGGCATGCGCGACTGCCAGTACTCGTCGGTGTCGAGCTTGCGCGAGATGCAGTCCTCGTAGAAGTCGCGGCGGCGGGCGCCGAGCTCCTCCTCGGTCAGCGTCTCCGGGCCGGACACCCAGTCGCCGTTCATGCGGCTCTTGAAGCCGCGGGTGCCGCGGCCGTTCTGCACCGTGTAGACTTGGTTGCGCGACCAGTCCTGCACGAAGCCGCGGCAGAAGATGCCGCCGTGATGCGCCATGTCGCGGTAGAAGTCGGCGGCGCCTTCCCAGGTGCAGATGGCGGCGAGATGCTTCGGCTGCAGCGCCGCGGTCTGCCACTGGTTCTCGGCGTAGTAGGAGATGCCGTTGAGCCCGACCTTGCCGTTCGACCACGGCTGCACGCCGGCCCAGTCGACGCAGATCGCCTGGTCCTTGGCTTCGCGCAGCGACCAGATGTCGATCACGCCCTCGGAGCGGCCGGCGCCGCGCGAGTCGACGCGGATGCAGACGTATCCGTCCGGCACCCACTTCTCCGGATCGACCACTTCCCAGTTCTGGTACTTGTTGGTGGAACCGGTCGGCACCTCCGGATGGGCCTCGCACATCCGCTTGAACTGCTCGCCGTACAGATCCTCGAAGTGCAGCCATTTGCCGTACGGGCCGTAGGTCATGATGACCGGATACTCGCCGTCCTCGATCGGCCGGTAGACGTCGCAGCGCAGCACGACGCCGTCGTCCATCTTGATCGGCACATCCCAATCGATCCGCATGCCGTCGCGGATGTCGCTGACTTCTCTGAAATCCATGAGCTCGAGCTCCTCTAACCGTTGTTCGTGATGGCGGCGCGGCGGATCAGCGCCTGCGCGCCGGCTTCTTGGCGGCGCTCTTCGCCGTCGTCTTGGTCGTCGGCTTTGTCGCCGTCTTGGTCGGGGTCTTGGCCGCGGTCTTCTTGCCCGCGCCGGCCTGCACCGGCTTTGCCGCAGTCTTGGCCGCCGGGATGATCGGCAGCAGCAGGAAGTTCTCGCGCCCGCCGCCGAGGTGGATGGTGGTCTTGCCGCCGTAGATCTCCACCGGCCGGTCGCGCGGATCGTTGTGCAGGAACGGCCCGTTGCCGGTGAACTCGTTCTTCATGTTGGAGAGCTTGCCGCCGGAGCCGCCCGGATAGACGTAGTCGCGGCCGCGCACGCTCAAGGCGACGCGATAGCCTTTCGGCACCACGATCGAGGTCGGGATGATCTCGATGTCGAGCTCGTAGACCTCGCCGGCTTTAAGCGGCTGCTTCTCGTCGTGGGTGTGATACGGCCGGAACGGCAGCGTCAGGTTCTTGTCGAGCTTGCGGTGCGAGGCGCGCAGCCAGCCCTGCCCGATCGGCGTGTGCGGATCGAGCGCGCCCTGGAACACCACTTCCTCCAGGTCGGGCGAAAACACGCGCAGCACCAGGAACAGGTCGGCGTCCTTGGTCGACGAGGAGATCTGCAGCTTCGCCGCCACCGGCCCGGTGATCTCGGTGTCCTGCGCCATCGGCTCGGTGAGGAAGGTCGCGCCGTCGCCGAGCGCGTCGAACGTCACCTTGCCGGCGCCGCCGGCGGCCGCCGTGGTCAGCTTGTGGTCGGGCGAGGCCGCGAGGTGGAACTTGGTCCACTCGGTGCGCGGGATCGGCCACGCCTGCTCATGGCGGATGACGAACGTCTCGCCCGGATGGCGGACGTTGAGCTGCACCTTCGGCTGCTTGTCCCAGCCGTTCTTCTCGCCCTTGAGGAAGTAGTCGAAGAAGCGCTTCTGCAGGTCGACGCCGTAATCGGTGTAGTAGTGCGTCCAGTGCTCGATGCCGTGCACCTCCAGCCACTTCTGCTTGGAGGCGGCGCGGAAATACCCCTCGAAATTGCCGCGCGGATGCAGCGGCTGCCCGCCCCAGTTGGCGGCGGACAACAGCGGCACCTTCACCTTCGACCAGTCCGGCGTCATCGCCTTGAAGTACTCGTCGTCGAGCGGATGTTCGAAATAGGTGCGGCCGAGATCGAAGCGGTTCGATCCCATCTCCTCGTCGCCGAGCGTCTCCGGGCCGGAGACCCAGTCGCCGTTCATGCGGCTGCGGTGGCCGCGCGTACCGAGACCGTACTGCACGGTCTTGATCTGCATGTCGTACCAATTCTGCGCGAAGGTGTTGTAGATGCCGCCGTTGTGCGACAGCTCGCGGTAGAAGTCCGCGAAGCCTTCCCACACGCAGATCGCCGCGAGGTGCTTCGGCTGCAGCGTCGCCACCTGCCACTGGTTGACGGCGTAATAGGAAATGCCGGAGAGCCCGACCTTGCCGTTCGACCACGGCTGCACGCCGGCCCAGTCGACGCAGTCGGCGAAGTCCTTGGTCTCGCGCGGCGACCAGTGCTCGACATAGCCGGGCGAGCGCCCCGCCCCGCGCGAGTCCACGCGCACGCAGACGTAGCCGTGCGGCACCCATTTCTCCGGGTCGCACACTTCCCAGCTCGCATAGCGGTTGCTGGTGCCGGCCATCACGTCCGGGTGCTTCTCCTGCATGCGGTCCCAGGCGGTCTTGTAGCCGTCCTCGAAGTGCAGCCACTTGCCGTACGGGCCGTAGCTGAGCAGCACCGGGTAGCGCCCCTTCTTGATCGGGCGAAAGATGTCGGCGCGCACCACCAGCCCGTCATCCATCTCGATCGGAATATCCCAGTCGATCTGCATTCCGTCGCGCACTTCGCTGACTTCGCGATAGCTCATTGGCGTCCTCCTGGATCGTCGAATGCGGCGTGTTTGGCTGGGCGCGTACCGCGCCGACCGGCGCGGCGCACGCGCGGTGGTGAGGCGTCAGGCTCCGATGCGGCGGCCGCCCGGCTCGAACAGGAAGAGCCGGCGCGGCTCGAATTCGAGCGAGACCGGCGTGCCGGATTTCAGGTCGGCAAGCTCGAGGCCTTCGCTGACGGAGACGAAGGCGCGCTCGGTGCCGTCGTCGAAGTAGAGCAGCGTGTCCTTGCCGAGTGGCTCCACCAGCCGGATCGGCAGGCAGTTCGGCCCGTCCGCCGAGAGCCGCACATGCACATGCTCGGGGCGGATGCCGAGCGTGGCGCGGCCGGCCGGCGCGCCGGCGAGATGCGGCGGCAGCGGCACGTCGAACTTGGGCGAGCGGAAGCGCCCGGCGCCGTTCTCGTGCGAGACCTCGCCCGCCACCAGGTTCATCGACGGCGAGCCGAAGAAGTCGGCGACGAAGTAGCTCACCGGCTGCGAGTAGATTTCCAGCGGCGAGCCGATCTGCTCGATCAGGCCGTCGCGCATCACCACGATGCGGTCGGCGAGCGTCATCGCCTCTTCCTGGTCGTGGGTGACGTAGATGAAGGTGCGCTTGAGCTCCTCGTGCAGCCGGTCGCACTCGGCGCGCAATTCGCGCCGCAGCTTGGCGTCGAGGCTCGACAGCGGCTCGTCCAGCAGGAAGGTCGACGGGTTGGTCACCAGCGTGCGGGCGAGCGCGACGCGCTGCGACTCGCCGCCCGAGCACTGCCCCGGCATCTTGCCGAGCAGGTGCGTGATGCGCACCATCTCGGCCACTTCCTGCACCCGGCGGCGCCGCTCCTCGGCCGGCACCTTCTTCATGCGCAGGCCGAACTCGATGTTCTGCGCCACGCTCTTGTGCGGGAACAGCGCGTGGCTCTGGAACACCATGCCGAGGCCGCGGTCGCGCGGCTCCAGATCGTTGACGACGCGGCCGTCGATGCGGATCTCGCCCTCGGTCGGATCCTCGAAGCCGGCGATCATGCGCAGCGTCGTGGTCTTGCCGCAGCCGGAGGGGCCGACCAGCACGACGAACTCGCCGTCCTCGATCTCCAGGTTGACGCTTTTGACGGCGATGACGCTGCCGTAGCTCTTGCGCAGATTGTCTAGCTCGATGCGCGACACGCTTATCTCCGTACCATTCCGAAACTGAAGCCGCGCGCCAGATGCTTGCGGATGAGCAGGCCGATGAACATCAGCGGCACCGTGATGCCGACTGCGAGCGCGGCTTGCCGGCCGTAGACCTTGCCCTCGGTGGTGCCTTGGTATTTCGAGAGCTCCACCGGCAAGGTCGCGACGTTGGTCTTGCTGAGGATGAGGGCGAGCAGATACTCGCTCCAGGTCAGGATCAGGATGAACAGGAAGGTCGCCACCAGCCCGGAGCGGATCAGCGGCAGCACCACCTCGAACACGGTGCGCCAGCGCGTCGCGCCGAGGATCTCGGCGGCCTGCTCGACCTCGCGCGGCACCTCGTCGATGAAGCTCTTGGTCATCCACACCGCGTACGGCAGGCTGGTGAGGAAGTAGATCAGGATCAGCCCGGTCATCGAGTCGAGCAGCCCGACCGCCGCGTAATAGAGCGAGAGCGGCGCCACCACCACGATCGGCGGGATCATGCGCAGCATCAGCAGCTGGAACATGCGCGCTTCCGAGAGGATGCGGTGGCGCGAGACGCCATAGGCGATCACCGCGCCGAACAGCACCGCCAGGAAGGTCGAGGTGAACGAGATGATCACCGAGTTCTTCAGCGAGATCAGCGGATTCTGCGACGACAGCGCATATTGGGTCGCGGCGTATTCCTGCGCGCCCAGCCAGACGTTGCGGTAGTTCGCGAGCGTCGGCGGGTCCGGGAAGTAGATCGGCGGCCAGGCGAACCACTGCTCGTCGATCTTGAACGAGGTCGCGACGATCCAATAGATCGGAAAGAAGGTGAGCAGCGCCCACACGGTCAGCACGACAAAGCGGACCGTGGTGGTGATGCGGCGGCGTGCGGTCTTGGTCATGTTGGTCGCGTCAGCTCGCGTGCTCGGGCTTGGCGTACATCTTGTCGAGCGCGCGCTTCTCGCGGCGCAGCAACGCGATCGCGCCGAGCACGATGACGACCATCAGCATCATCACGATGTAGGACATCGCGGCGCCCTTGGAGATCTGGAAATACTGCCAGGTGGTGAGGAAGATGTAGACCGGCAGCGTCTCGGTGGAGGTTCCGGGCCCGCCCTGGAACAGCGCCCAGGTCTTCGGGAACTCCGCCATCCCTTCCAGGAAGCGCAGGATCAGCGCCAGGAAGATCACCGGCCGCAGCAGCGGCAGCTGCACCTCCCAGAAGATGCGCCAGCGCGAGGCGCCGAGGATCTGCGCGGCCTCGATCGGCTCCTTCGGGATGGCGGCGAGCCCGGCCAGCATGATGATGAAGGAGAACGGCGTCCAGTTCCAGATTTCCAGGAAGATCAAGGCCGGCAGCGCGACGTTCGGATCGGTGAGCCAGGCCGGCTTGAACTCGAATCCGCCGATCCGCGTGATCAGGTCGTTCACCGGCCCGCTCTGGTACAGCATCATCTCGGCCGTGTAGGCGACGACGATCGGCACCGTCAGCATCGGCAGGATGAACAGCATGTAGTAGATCGCCTGGCCGCGGAACGGCTTGTACATCAGGTAGGCGAGCGCGAAGCCGACCACGAAGCAGCCGATGGTCGAGGCGGTCGCGAATATCAGCGAGCGCACCACCGCCCACAGGAAGCGCTCGTCGGTGAGCACCTCCTTGAACAGTTCGAGCCCGACGAACTCGGCGTCCCACCAGGTGCCGAGATACACGGTCCATTCGTGCACCGAGAAATAAAGCTGCAGGAACAGCACCGGCATCAGCACCAGCGCGAACAGCAGGATCAGCGGCGTCAGGATCGACCAGCGGAAGCGCTGGATCGCCCGCTTGCGCGAGGCTTCGCGGCGCGACGGCTTCGCCGGCGCCGGGTGCGTGTCGGTATTGGCTGCGATCACAGCCATGGCCTGTCCTTAATCTTCTTGATGGCTGAAGGTGCTGTCGCGGCCCGTCTCCCCCGTTTCGAGGGATAAGAACCGGGAGTGAGGGGCCTGTTCGCGATGCGGCGGGTCAAGCTCCCCTCACCTGCCCCACCCTACCCCGCCGCGGGGTCGGATGGGAGAAACAAACCTCTCCCCGCGAGGCGGGGAGAGGTGAAAGCCGTCACGCCGGCTTGTCGCGCTTCGGCATCACCGCCTTGTAGCTCGCCAGCTCGTCCTTGAGCTTGCGCTGGCCGATGCGGCGGATGATGGCGGTCCACTCGTCCTCGGTCTTCTTCAGCACGTCCCGGGCCGGGAGCTGGCCGACATAGGCCTCCGACAGGTTCTTGCTGAGCGTGTCGTGGAACTCGAGGTAGCCGGTGAGGTAGATCGGCGGCGACACCACCTGGAAGTTCGTCTCGATCGCCTTGATGGCCGGCGCGCTGTAGGCCTTGACCACCGGCTCCGCCGTCATGTGCGCCTTCGCCCAGGCGTCGTGGAAGGTGTTGACGTTGTCGGAGACGATCGGCACCGAGTTCTTGCCGGAGCCGAGCCAGAGCGCGAGGTAGGCGGCCTGCGCCTTGCGCGGGCTGTACTTGTTCACCAGCAGCGCGGCGAGCGGCGACGACATCGAGCGGTGAATGCGCTTGCCGGAGAAGTCGGAGCCGGGAACCAGGCCGTAGGCCCACTTGCCGGTGGTCTTCGACTTTTCCGGGTTCTCGTTGAGCTTGGCGGTGCCGTCCCAGTACTGCGCGCTCACCACGTGCCCTTGGGCGATGCGCGGGATCATCTGGGCGGTGCCCCAGCCGGACGATTCCGGATGCGCGACCTTCTTCTCGTTGAGGTAGATGTCGAGCGCGTAGTTGCCGGCCGGGGTGTTCAGCGTCGGCTTCATCTCGTCGTCGAACGGGAAGCCGCCGGCCGAGTACAGCATCATGTACCACCAGGTGGCGCCGTTGCCGCGGTTGCGCAGGCTGCCCGACCCGTACAGATCCTTCGCCGGATCCATCAGGGTTTCCATCAGCTTGAAGTCGTCTTCCCAGGTCTCCGGGAACTTCAGCTCCTTGCCGTGCTTGTCGGCATACTTCTTCTGGTTGTCCGGGTTCTCCATCAGGTCCTTGCGGACATACTGGATGTGCACGTTGCCGTCGGTCGGGACGCCGTAGGTCTGGCCCTTGTAGGTCATGAAGTTGGCGTAGTCGGCGACCGCGTCGATCTTGAAGTCCGCCTTCTTCATGTACTCGTCGAGCGGCTCGACATAGCCGGCCGAGGCGAGCGACGGGATCATCGCCGAATCGATGTGGATGAAGTCGAACTGCGGCGAGCGCGACAGCGCCTCCGCCATCGCGCGCTGCGGCGTATCGAAGATGGTGATGTCCTGCACGGCGCCGACGCCGATGCCGGTCGCCTTCTTGAATTCGGCGATCACCGGCTGCATCGGCACCAGGTAGGGCGACCAGATGATGCCGGTGAGGTCCTGCGCGCCCAAACCCTTGGCGGCGGCGATCACCCGCTCCTCCGGGGAGGGTTGCGCGAACGCGCGGGTGAAATTGCTGAACGGCAGGAAATTGCCGATCGTCAGGCTCAAGCCGCCCTGCATGAGCGTGCGTTTCGTGACCTTCACCGTCATAAGCGTCCCCTCCGGAGGATTTAAGATTTCTGATTTTGATTAGCGGTCCAGCAGACAGACCGCGTCGTTGTTGGCGCGCATGGTAAGCGGGGCGATGCCGCACCGCAATCGCGCACGCGTTGTATCTGCGCGGGCCGATACGCGGCGGCGTAGAGGCTTCCGGTTTAACGCCTGCAACAGGCCGGCAAGCCCTCGAGCAAGTCAATGGGGCGGGCGGCCGCCGATAGGCAGGTCGACCGGAACACGTCCTTGACCCCGCCGGCGATCCGGCCAGGGCTTTGCCTCGCTTTGGTCGCGTTTCGTTCAGGCGCCGTACACGACTGCGGCCTTACAGCGGTGGGCGAGAAAACGTCCGCCATGTCGACCATGTCCACGCTCGGGAATGACAGCGGCCGCAAGCCTTCGCCGGCGCCGACCGTTTGCGACCATTGCGGCGCCCCGATGCGGCGCGGCGAGGTCACCCCTTACCCGGAGCGGGACGGCGAGCTGCACCTCTACGAGTGCACGGCGTGCAAGCTGCCGACCGTGCATTTCGTCCCGCGCGGTCCGCCGCCGCGGCGCTGACCTTACGGCTCGACGCTCTGGCCGAGCCAGTCGATCGCGGCCTGCACGCCGCCCGGCCGGTGCGGGATCTTCAGCGCCTGCAGCGCCACTTCCACCACGCCGAGCGTGCCGAGC
>DASWSO010000366.1:0-4200 GCA_036402635.1 Xanthobacteraceae bacterium | reverse complement strand
GAGGCGACGACCTCGTTGACGGTGCCGCCTTCCATCACGGCGTCGACGTCGACCGGCTTGGCGTAGGACGGCGCGTCGCTCATGCGCCCGCGCATGTAGGGGTCGAGCGAGAGCCACAGCGTGCGCAGCAGCACCTGCCCGGGCCCCGGCTCCGGCACCGCGAATTCTTCCAGGCGAAAGTCGCTCGGCTTCGGCTCCCCGACCGGGCGGGAAGCGAGCACGATGCGGCGGGCGGTTTCGGCCATGCTGGGCTCCGGACGAGGCAAGGAACGACTGCAGTATAGAGGCCGACCCGCAAATGTTGAGCCGGGATTTCGAAGGGCGGCGGCCGCCCGGCCGAAATAGTCACATGTCCGCCACCGACGCCAGCAACCTGGACACAGCGCATCCGCGCATTGCGGCCGCAGCGGTGCTACCCTCCGGAAGCACTGGAGAGAGACCATGCGCATCCACAGCTTCGCGGCCCTGATGGCGCTCGCATGCGCGTGGAGTTCGCCGGCGGCGGCGCGGATCGAAAAGTTTCCGGCCGAGTTCCGCGTCGAGAAGATCAAGACCGACGGCGCGACCATCTACGTCCGCGTCGGCGGCAGAGGCCCCGCGGTCGTCATGCTGCACGGCTTCGCCGACACCGGCGACATGTGGGCGCCGCTGGCGAAGGCGCTTTTTCAGCGCCACACCGTCGTGGTGCCGGACCTGCGCGGGATCGGCCTCTCCTCGTATCCGGAGACCGGCTACGAGAAGAAGAACCAGGCGGGCGACATCGCGCGCGTGCTCGACGCGCTGAAGATCGAGAAGGCGGATCTGGTCACCCACGATATCGGCAACATGGTCGGATATGCGTTCGCCGCGCAATATCCGGACCGCGTCACCCGCTTCGTCCTCATCGATGCGCCGCTCCCGGGAATCGGCCCGTGGGAGGAAATCCTGAAAAGTCCGCTGCTTTGGCACTTCAATTTCCGCGGCCCCGACGTCGACCGGCTGGTGAAGGGGCGCGAGCGCATCTACCTCGACCGCTTCTGGAATGAATTGTCGGCCGACCCCAAAGCAATCGACGAGGAGACCCGCCGCCACTATGCCCGGCTGTATGCGCGGCCGGGCGCGATGCATGCGGCGTTCAACCAGTTCGCCGCGTTCTCACGCGATGCCGAGGATAACAAGGAACTCGCGGCGCGAGGCAAGCTGACCATGCCGGTGCTCGCGCTGGGAGGCGAGAAATCGTTCGGCACGCAGATGGCCGACATCATGCGCCTGGTCGCGACCGAGGTGCGCGGCGGCATCATCGCCAATTCGGGCCACTGGGTCATGGAGGAGCAGCCGGCCGCTACGGTTGAGGCGGTGCGCGCGTTTCTCGACGGTCGGTAGGATCGGACGAAATCGGGCCAAGCTTCTCTGACGGCCGCGGATCAAATCCGCTGCTGAGCGAAGTGCTCGAGGCTGCGGATCCGCTCGTACCAGACAGAGCCGGCCATGGCCCTCACCAACCGCAAATCCGCCGTGACCAGAAGCGCGTCCTCCTGCACGGCGGCGGCCACATACAAACAATCGTAGACCGACTGGCTTCGTGCACAGGCGAGCGCGACCGCGTCCGAGATCAGAGCCTCGGTCGGAATCAGCTCAAAGAAATCCGGCAACACCTCGACAATCTGCAACACGCGGTCCTGGGAGAGCTCGTCTTTGTAGAACCGGCGCCACAGCGCTTGGCCGACTTCTGCCAGCAGGTGCTCGGGGCCGATGAGGTGATGATCATCGTCCAGCAGCTGCCTCGCTGCCCCAGAGAGCGGCTCGTCGACATACCACTTTCACTGCGACGCTGGCGTCGACCACCAGCCTCATCGCGTGTCGCGGTCGTGCCGGATCATGTCTGTGCTGTCGTCGGCAAAGCGCTGCGGATTCATCGCTCTGATATGGCCGGCGACGATGCGGCGCTCCTCGGCGGAGAACCGGGAACCCCGGCTGAGCATATCGCGCGCTACATCCTCCACCGGCCGCTGCAGGATTTCTGCCCGCCTGCGCAGCTTGTCGAAGGTCGCGTCGTCCAGGTCACGGATCAGGATGTCAGCCACCTGAGCACTCCCTACACCCGGCTCGGATAGTTCGGACTTTCGCGCGTGATCGTCACATCGTGCACGTGGCTTTCGCGCAAGCCCGCGCCGGAGATGCGCACGAACTGCGCCTTCTGGTGAAAATCGGCGATCGAGCCCGCGCCGATATAGCCCATGGCGGCGCGCACGCCGCCGGCAAGCTGATGCAGCACGGTCGCGGCCGCGCCCTTGTACGGCACCTGCCCCTCGACGCCTTCCGGCACCAGCTTGAGCGTGTCCTTGATGTCCTGCTGGAAATAGCGGTCGGCCGAGCCGCGCGCCATCGCGCCCACTGAGCCCATGCCGCGATAGGTCTTGTAGCTGCGGCCCTGATACAGAAACACTTCGCCGGGGGTTTCGTCGGTACCGGCGAGCAGCGAGCCGACCATGGCGCAATC
The DNA here is from genome assembly GCA_036402635.1 of Xanthobacteraceae bacterium. GTDB lineage: Bacteria > Pseudomonadota > Alphaproteobacteria > Rhizobiales > Xanthobacteraceae > DASWSO01. The sequence continues at coordinate 1,721 of DASWSO010000366.1, read as the reverse complement.
CGCCCCGGCCGCCAGCGCCTTGGCGAGGTCGCCGGAATATTTGATGCCGCCGTCGGCGATCACCGGCGTGTCGCTGTCGCGCGCGACCGCGACCGCGTCCATGATCGCGGTGAGCTGCGGCACGCCGACGCCGGCGACGATGCGGGTGGTGCAGATCGAGCCCGGGCCGATGCCGACCTTGATGGCGTCGGCGCCGGCGCCGATCAGCGCACGCGCGCCGTCCCCGGTCGCGATATTGCCGGCGACCACCTGCACGGCGTTGGAGATCCGCTTGATGCGGTCGACCGCCTCCAGCACCCGCCGGGAGTGGCCGTGCGCGGTATCGACCACGACCAGGTCGACGCCCGCCTCGATCAGCCGCTCGGTGCGCTCGTAGCCGGGCTCGCCCACCGTCGTCGCCGCCGCCACCCGCAACCGGCCCTGCTCGTCCTTGCAGGCATTCGGATTGGCCACCGCCTTCTCCATGTCCTTGACGGTGACCAGGCCGACGCAACGGTAATCCTCGTCCACCACCAGCAGCTTCTCGATGCGATGATGGTGCAGCAGCCGCTTCGCCTCGTTCTGCTCGACGCCCTCGCGGACCGTGATCAGGCCTTCCTTGGTCATCAGCTGCGAGATCGGCTGCTCCGGGTCGGTGGCGAAGCGCACGTCGCGGTTGGTGACGATGCCGACCAGCTTGCCGGCGCGGCCGTTGCCGCCGCCCTCCACCACCGGAATGCCGGAAATCCCGTACGCCTTCATCAACGACAAGGCGTCGGCGAGCCGCGCGTCCGGGTGGATGGTGACGGGGTTCACCACCATGCCGGATTCGAACTTCTTCACCTGCCGCACCTGCGCCGCCTGCTCGGCCGGATCGAGGTTGCGGTGGATGACGCCGAGCCCGCCGGCCTGCGCCATGGCGATCGCCATGCGCACCTCGGTCACCGTGTCCATGGCGGAGGCGACGATCGGGATGTTCAGCGGGATCGAGCGGGTGATGCGCGAGCGGATGCTGACTTCCGACGGCAGCACGTCGGAGAGCCCGGGCTGCAGCAGCACGTCGTCGAAGGTGAGCGCCTCGCGCAGACCGTTGCCCGGATTGATCGCCATGCCCACGTATCCTTAACAGCCGCGATTGCGGGAAAGGCTCCCCGCGCCCGCCGGATCGGCCGGCGCGACTCGGATAGCCTGTCTGTGAGTTGGCGCAGGTCGATAGCACGGCCGCCTGCGCCTGAATAGCCGGACCGCCATGCCGCTGCGGCGGGGCGGCTCAGCGCCGGACGCCGGGCGGCCCGTGCCGCTCGATCGCCTCGACGATCTCGCGATGCTTGCGGTCTTCCCGCTTCATGTAGACCGCGACCACGGCATGCAGCGAAGGCACCAGGAACAGCACCGGAAAGATCAACCCGAAGATCACGCAGGGCACGATCAGGATCAGGTTGAGCACCGCCGAGAAGATCTGCCCGTTGAGCAGCAGGCCCAGCGGCGGCAGGAAGAAGGCGAGCAGATAGATCATCGGACTGCCTCCGTCACACGCCTGTTCCCATGCAGCACCGTCACCGGCACGGCTTGGTTTCCTTGAGCTCGATCGACGTCATCTCGCCGGTCAGGACGAATTCGCCGTAATCCAGCTTGAGGGCGCGCGAGACGCCGTTTTCATAGGCTTCGAAGCTGATCGAGTAGAGCGGTGTCTGGTCGCTGTCGGCCTTGGCGCGGTCGAAATAGCTGACCCTCACCGGCCA
>DASWSO010000365.1:0-4514 GCA_036402635.1 Xanthobacteraceae bacterium | reverse complement strand
CGCGATGGCGCGATCGTGCAGAACATCACCAGCTCTTTCCTCGCCCCGACCGCCTTCTCGTCGGTGAGGTAAGTGTTTCGTTAACCCTTTTGAAAGCCGGGGCGGCTCACAACTTGTGAGTCGGCCACCGGTTAGGATTGGGCATGGACGCGCTTTTCATCGGGCAGACCTATATCGACGTCACCTTCGTGACGGATGCGATGCCGACCGGTGACGACAAGACGGTCGCGCAGGACTACGCGATCTCCTTCGGCGGCAACGCCGTCACGGCTGCCTTCTGCTGCGCCAAGCTCGGCGTCTCGCCCGATCTCCTCACCTCGGTGGCGGACGATTGGCTCGGGCGCATGTTCATCGACATGGCGGCGCGCTACGGCATCCCCGTCCACCACCGCAAGGTGCGTGAATCCTCGCTGTCTTTCATCATGCCGCGCGGCGGGCGCCGCGCCATCGTGCGCTGCCGCGATGACGACTACCTTCACCCCGTGCCGCCGCTGAACCTGGCCGGCTGCCGCGCCTTGCATCTCGACGGCCACCAGCCCGACGCGGCCCTGCAATACGCCAAGCTCTGCCGGGATGCCGGGATCCTGACCTCGCTCGACGGCGGCGGGTTGCGCACGAACACGGACGAACTCCTCGGCTTCATCGACGTGGCGATCGTGGCCGAGCGGCTCTGTGAGCAGATGAACCTCACGCCCGCCGCGATGCTCGATTATCTTGCCGCGAAGGGCTGCCGCATCGGCGGCGTCACGCAGGGCGAAAAGGGCCTCGTCTGGTACGACGAGACGGGCGCGCGCCAGCACCTGCCCGCGCTCGCGGTTCCGGCCGAGAAGGTCATCGACACGAACGGCGCCGGCGACATCTTCCACGGCGCGTATATCTACTCCGCGCTGGCCAACCCCGAGGGGCGCTGGCTCGACCATTTCGTCTTCGCGCGCGCCGCCTCGGCGCATGCCGTCCAGCATCTCGGCAACGAGGCGAGCCTGCCCAGCCTCGCCGACATCGCGGCAACTCAGCGCGGCTTCGGCGCGGCGGCTCCGGCGAAGGAGCCGCGCCGCGCCCGCGCCTAGATCAGCCCGGCCGCACGCATCTGGATGAGCGCCAGCGCCTGGATCACAGAGGCATCCAGCATGCCCGGCATCCCGGCCTGCTGCGGTGGCGCGAAGTAACCACCCGTGTAGAGCCCGCGATAGAGCGCGGCGGCGTCAAGCCCGCCTAGCTGCCCGCCCAGAGTGCCGCTGCCCAAGGCCAGGCCTGGTCCAGCCGAGGGCGCGCCGCCCGGCAGCGCGATCAAGGCGGTTGGCTGCTGCGCCGGGCCGGGTGCCGGTGGACGCACCGGGGGCACCGGAGCGCCGGCCCCTGCCTGGGCCGCCTCGCCGAAGATCGCCACGGCATCCGGCAGGCCTGCGCCGCCGCGCAGCACGTCGACCACGCAAGGACGCGCTGCCGCCTGCAGGATCTGGAAGAGTTGCGCGGCGCGTTGCAGGTTCCGCTGCTTCGGCCTTCCCTGGAACGCAGGATGATGGGCGAGGACCAACGCGGCGAGCCCGGTGGTGTGCGGGGTCGCCATGGACGGCCGCATAGCCCCCGCCCGGCACGCAGGAGACGATCGCAACTCCTGGCCCGCACACCTCCACCTGGGGGCCGAAGCAGCTGAACTTAGCCGGAAAGACGTCGCCGACACCTCCCGGCAGCACCGTTTGGGCGTGATTGGTGTCGGCCGGGAACTGGTTCAACTGGCCCACGGCCGAGACCGTGAGCACGTTGGGGAGGTTGCCGGGAAATTGCACTGGGCCGCCCGAGTTGCCCGCCGCCACGATCAGGGCGACGCCGTGCTCGAGCGCCTCCTGGATCTTGCGCGACACGAGCTCGGAGGGCTGATCGCTGCCGAGGCTCATGTTCACGACGTCGATCTCGCGCGCGATGCATTGGTCGAGCGCGTCGATCAGGTTGCTGAACCGCCCGCCGGGAAACACCTTGAACGCGTGCACCTCGGCCTCTGGTGCGAAGCCGCGGATGCCCTGCACGGTCGCGCTGGCGCCGGTGATGATCCCAGCGCAATGAGTGCCATGCGAGATCTCGTCCTTGGTCCAGCCGGTGTCGGAACCAGGGTCAGCCGTGAAGTCGTAACCGTTCGTCACGTGGGTGAGCTGAGGATGCGCGTTGTCGCAACCGGAATCGATGATCGCGACCTTGACCCCGCGCCCGGTCAGGTTGCCCGGGATGCGGTCGAGTTGCATCAGCCGCTGCCCCCAGCCCACCGCCCCGGCATTTGGGAAATCCGGATAGGTCTCGCTCAGCGGGCGCAACTGGACGATCGTGGTACCGGATGCGTTGAGCTCGGGCCGGAGCACGAACTGCTCCCAGTAATCGGCGGCCGGTTTCACATAGATGGCCTTGATGGACTGAAGCGGTCCGCCATAGACGGTCAGCTGGACCATGCCGTTGGCATCCGTGGCGCCTTGCGCCGGAAACATCACCCCGTAGACATAGACGGTCGCGCCGGACAACGGCCTGCTGTTCTGGCCCACGATTTTCAGCGTAACGTCCACCGAAGCGCCGAGCGCCAGCCCATCGGAGGCGGTGTCGCCGCCCGTATTCTGCGCCGGATCCGCCGCGTGGTGGCTGAGCAGATAGTCGATCTCCACCACGAAATTCGGGTTGGTGGCCGCCTGCCGGCGCAGGGCCTCGCCGCGCTCCGTATCCATTTCGGCGACGATGATCTCGGGAGCGCCCGTTCCGGTTCCGCCGAGGCCCGCCGATAAAGCGCCGAAGCCGCTCGGCTTGAGCCGTCGGACGACCTCGACGCCGTCCATCTTCGCGAGGTGCTCGTTCAGATAATTGTGCAGCATGTCCGCGGCCATCGGCGCAAGGCCGGCCTGGGGCCGCACGGCGCAGAGGTATCGACGCTTGCGCGACTTGAGTGCCGCCTCGTCCGCCGTTTCGGATCCGGCTTCCGTGGCCGGCTCGGTGGGCGCCGCCTTCGCTAGTTCCGCTGCAGGCTGGGGCTGTTTCCGGCCCGGAGCGGGTCCGTTGTTTTTCGTGTCCGCCATGGCATCCTCCTTTGGCCCGAAGGCCAGGATTGGTTGAGAGGGCGGACCGCCGAGCCACGCCCGCTAGTAGCGGAGCGGGGCGTCAGGCTCGACGATCAGCCCGTGGCCGAATTGCGCTTGCAACTGCTTGGCGATCTCGGATGGCATCTCGACGACCAGGCGCGCCGATGGTGCGCCGCTCGTCTTCACGACAGACGCACCCGGCGTCTCCGCGATGATGCGCTGTACCTCGTCGAGCATGCGCTGCTGCTCGGCGTTGCCGGGATCGGCCGGGGCGACAAGAAACCGGTTTGCGTCACTGGACATCGTTCACTCCGTGCCACTGCGCGGCCCGGCTTTCGGACGAGCCGCGCACCGACATCGGACCATGAAAACGGGGCTGGCAGAAGATCGCGGTTGGACGGCGTCCCCGCCGTCCGCCCAGGTCCCTTCAGTACCCGTAAGGCCGGGCATTGAACGGCAGCAGGGCGCCCAGAATGCCGCCCGCGGCGTTGCCGATGCTCTGCCCGAGCCCCTGGTTGCCGAGCAGGTCGCCGAGCGCGCCCCCGCCCGCACCACCGCCCATGCTGCCCAGCATGCTGCCGATCACGCCCTGCGGCCCGAATTGCGGCCCGGCCGCGAAGGGCAGGAGATGCGAGAACTGTCCCGCCATCCCCCCGATCTGCTGGCCGAGGCCCTGATTGCCGGCAAGTCCGCCGATAGCGCCGCCGATCGGACCTGCGAGCTGGCCGAGGATGCTGCCGATGGTGCCCCTGCGGCCCGAATTGCGGTCCGGCCGCGAAGGGCAGCAGATGGGCGAGCTGGCCCGCGATCCCACCGAGCTGTTGGCCCATGCCCTGGTTGCCGGCGAGGCCGCCGACCGCGCCGCCGATCGGACCTGCGAGCTGGCCGAGGATGCTGCCGATAGTGCCCTGCGGCCCGAATTGCGGCCCGGCCGCGAAGGGCAGCAGGTGGGCCAACTGGCCCGCTGTTGCGCCGAGCTGTTGGCCGCCGCCGACGACGCTTACCACGGCCGGCCCAATCGGAAATCCGAGCTGGCCGAGGATGCTGCCGATGGTGCCCTGCGGGGAGATCTGCGGTCCGGCCGCGAAGGGCAGGAGATGCGCAAGCTGGCCGGCGATGCCGCCGATCTGCTGGCCCAGGCCCTGATTTCCGGCGAGCCCGCCGATGGCGCCGCCCGCGGGTCCCGCGAGCTGACCGAGAATGCTGCCGATGGCGCCCTGCGGCGCGAATTGCTGAGCTGACCCGTCGATCGTCGAACCGTTCATGCTTCTCTCCCGCGTTGCAGGGCGCGAATTCTCTCCCGACGAGCCGAGGGGCTCGCCGCCGACAGCTCAGTCGCTGAATTCGGACGCCGACCGTAGGTTAACACCACCCACAGGTTGTGCAACCAGTGATTGCAACTTTAAAGGTCGGACTTGGTGAAGAGATAGCGCGCGGTGCGCCGGCGCACATTTGACGGCC
>DASWSO010000364.1:0-6336 GCA_036402635.1 Xanthobacteraceae bacterium | reverse complement strand
ATTTGCGAATAGACGTGGTGATCCGCGAACGGCCGCGCGTCGCGCACTTCGACTCCTGCATCCGTCAGCGCCTGGAAAAGCTTTTTCGGATTGCCGATCGCCGCAAACGCCAGCACCGGGCGGCCGCGCAGCCGGTCCAGCGCGGTGGGCTCCGGGACGATCCGCCCGCGAAACAGCGGCAGGCCAGCCTCTTCCGCCGTTCGAGCCACACCGGCATCAGCATCGCCCTCTCCGATCGACAGCACCGCGTGCGCGCGCTCGACCTGCGTCCGCAGAGGAGCGCGCAGCGGTCCGGCCGGAAACACCTCGCCGTTGCCGAGACCGCGCGCCGCGTCGATCACCAGCACCGAAAACTCTTTGGCAAGCGATGGATTCTGGAAGCCGTCGTCCATGACGATGACGCTGGCGCCTTGCTCGGCCGCGACGCGTGCGCCGGCGACACGGTCGCGCGAAACGATCGTGGGAAAATCGCGGGCGAGCAGCAGGGGCTCGTCACCCACCTCGTCGGCAGCATGCGCCGTCGGGTCCACCAGCACCGGCCCGCCGAGCCTGCCGCCGTAGCCCCGTGTCAGAAACATCGGCCGCTCGCCGGCAGCCGCCAGCCGCTGCGCCACCGCGATCGCGGTCGGGGTCTTGCCGGCGCCGCCGACCGTCGGATCGCCGATGCAGACCACCGGCACGGCCGCGCGCGCACCGGGCTGCCGCATGCGGCGCGCAGCCACGGCGCCGTAGAGAGCGGAGAACGGGCGCAGGACGCGAGCCGCGAGACCTGCTTCACACCACCAGAATGACGGCGCCTGCATGGTCTTCAGCGGTAATGCAGGCGAAGCTGCAGCAGGTAGGGCTCGAGTGCCGCGAGCGTGCGGGTGCGCGCGCCAGAAAGTCCCTCGACGGTTTGCAGCGCGGCCTCGGCGGCGGCATCGCGCTGGCCCGCATTGGACAGCCAAGCGGCGAAGGTCTCGGCAAGCTGGGCGGCGTCGGTGACCTCCGTGGCGCCGTCGGCGGCATCGAGCGCGCCGTAGAGCTCGCCGAAGTTCCACACATGCGGCCCGTGCACGATGGCGGCGCCGAGCTTCGCCGCCTCAATCGGATTCTGGCCGCCATGGCGCACCAGCGATCCGCCGATGAAAACCACCGGCGCCACCCGGTACAGCAGCCCGAGTTCCCCCATCGTGTCGGCGACGTAGATCTCCGTGGATGGGCCGGGAAGGTGCCCGTCCGAGCGCGCCGCGGCCTCGAGCCGGGCGGCCCGCGCGATGTCCATCACTCCGGCCCCCCGCTCAGGGTGCCGCGGCGCCACGATCGTGAGCAGCCCCGGGAATCGTTGCCGCAGCTTGCGATGCACGTCGAAGATGATCTTCTCCTCGCCCGGATGGGTCGACGCGGCCGCGATCACCGGCCGTTGCTGGGTGGCGGCCAGCATCTCGTCGAGGTCGTGATCGTCCACCGGCGGGGCCGGCACATCCAGTTTGAGGTTGCCGGTGGTGGTGACGCGCGGGGCTCCGAGTTCGCCGTAGCGCTCGGCGTCGCGCACGGTCTGCGCCAGGCACAGATCGAAATGGCTGAGCAGCACCGCGATGGCATGAGGCATACGCTTCCAGCGGCGGAACGAACGTTCCGAGAGCCGGCCGTTGATCAGGATCAACGGAATGCCACGCGCCGAAGCCGAGGTGATCATGTTGGGCCAGAGATCCGACTCGGCGAACAGTGCCAGATCCGGCCGCCAGTGATCGAGGAAGCGCGCGACGAAGCGCGGCGCGTCATAGGGCGCGAATTGGTGCACCGTACCGGGCGGCATCCGCGACTCGGCGACGCCGGCCGAGGTCACCGTTCCGGAGGTCATCAACACGGCGAAGTCGTTGGCACAAAGATGCTCGATCACCGGGATCACCGACAGCATCTCGCCGACGCTCGCCGCATGGATCCACACCAACGGCGCATCCGGCCGTTCGGCGCTCGCTTCGCCGCGGCGCTCGCGGACGCGGGCGATCTGCTCCTTGCCGCGCCGCGCCCGATACGAGGTGATGAGCGGAAGCAGCGGCGTCGCGAACGCAGCCATCCGCCTGTACGCCCTCAACATGAGCGGCAGGCGCTCAGCCACTGCGTCTGTTCTCCGTCCGTGGAGAAACAATCGGGTCGGCATGCGGCGTCGCCGCGTCGCGCGCGTTTGCAGCCGAGCACCGGCATGATTCGAGCATATCGTCGTCCGGACCGTAGGGAATGCCGATCGGCTCACCCGCACGAATGGCGCCACGGCCGCGTGGCAGGTTGAAGGCAGACCGGTGCCGATTATGAGAATCGCGATCGCGGCCCGGCGCCGGCCCGGCCGCGATGGTGCGCGGTCCGGTGCGCCTGCCGGGCAGGAGGACCCGGCGCATCAGCGGGTCGCCGGCGACGTGCTGGGGGCGTCCGGGTCAAGCAGCCGGTGGAGATGCACGATGAAGTAGCGGACCTGCGCATTGTCGACGGTCTGCTGCGCCTTGGCTTTCCACGCCACGTACGCGGAGGCGTAGTTCGGGAAGATGCCGACGATGTCGAGCTTCGAGAGATCGCGGAATTGCATGTCGTCGATGCGCTCCAGCTCGCCACCGAAAACGAGATGCAGAAGCTGCCTCGGAACAGCGCTTTCCGCCATACGCGACCCCTTCGGTGATTCTGCCGGGCGATCAGTGTAGCGCGACGTGCCCGGCGCGTACGAGACCGATCAGCGTGGCGTGCCGCTGGCGCCCAGCGGCGATCAGCACGCCGTGCCGCGGATCGGCCCGGTTATAGATCGGGGGCCGCTCGTCGAGCCCGGTGAGCAGGCCGCCGGCCTCGTGCACAATCAGATCGGCGGCGGCGATGTCCCAGTCGTGGCTGTTGGCGCCTGCAATCGCCACGTCCAGCGTGCCGATTGCGACGCGGGCGAGACGAAGCGCCAGCGAATGCACCTTCGGTGCGGGCTTGATCTGCGGACAGGCGGCGACCAGCATTTCCAGCCGCCGCGGCGGCCCGGCAGCGACCGCGCCGTCGAGGTCCGGCGCATCGCGGGGATGCATCGGCGCGCCGTTGAGCGTCGCCCCACCGTTGCGGCTTGCCAGGAACAACGCGTCGTCCACCGGCGCATAGAGAGCGCCGACGATCGGCCGTCCGTCCTCCACCAGCGCGGCGGCAATGCACCAGTCGTCGCGGCCGGCGATGAAGGCTCGGGTGCCGTCGATCGGATCCACGATCCACACGCGGCGCGCCTGCAGCCTGCTGAAGTCGTCGACGCTTTCCTCCGACAGCCAACCGTAGGAGGGGTCCGGCACCGCCAACCGCTGGCGCAACAGTTCGTCGACCGCGATGTCGGCCTCGCACACCGGAGAGGCGTTGCCTTTCATCCAGCTCTTCAGCGGGACGCGGAACTTGGTGAGCGCGACCGCACCGGCTTCGCGCACCACACCGGCAAGCCGCGCAGTGATGTCGGCGAGATCGGCTTCCGGCTCAGCGACCCGCAATGGTCAAGCCCTCCACCCGGACGGTCGGGGCATTGATGCCGTACCGGAACTCGAGATCGTTGGCCGGCTGCAGCGAACGGAACAGGTCCCCCAGGTGACCCGCGATCGTCACTTCGCTGACCGCGTAGGTGGGCTCGCCGTTCACGATCCAGAAGCCGGAAGCACCGCGGCTGTAGTCGCCAGTGACGATGTTCACACCCATGCCGATCAGATCGGTGACGTAGAAGCCCTCCGCAATCTCGCCGATCAGCTGCTGCGGACTCAACGCCCCGCGCTCGAGATGCAGGTTGGTGGACGAAGGCGACGGCACCGAAGAGACGCCGCGCTGGGCATGGCCGGTGGTGCGCAAACCCAGCTCCCGCCCGGTCGCGGAATCCAGGAACCACGACCGCAGCACGCCATCCTCGATAATGGCGAGCGGCGCACCGGCGACGCCTTCGGCGTCGAACGGACGCGAGCGCAAGCCGCGGCGGCGCAGCGGATCGTCGACGATGCGAATGCCCGAGCCGAACACCGCCTGCCCGAGCTTGTCCTTGAGAAAGCTGGTCTTGCGGGCGATCGAGGCGCCGTTCACCGCGCTCGCCAGATGTCCGACCAGCGAGCCGGCAACGCGACGGTCGAACACGACCGGCACCCGATGCGTGCTCACCTTGCGTGGATTGAGCCGCTTGACGGCGCGCTCGGCGGCGCTGCGGCCGATCTGCTCCGGCGCATCGAGGTCGGATGCATGCGGCGCGGAACTGTAGTCGTAGTCGCGCTCCATGCCGGTGCCTTCGCCGGCGATCGCGGTCATGCTGAGATTGTGGTGCGAGCCGAGATAGGCACCGCGGAATCCGTGACTGGTGGCGAGCACCAGCCCGCCGTTGCCGGGGGTGGCGCCGGCGCCGCCCGACTTGCTCACGCCCCTCACCGCCAGTGCGGCGGCTTCCGCCTCGCGCGCGAGCCGCTCCAGCCGCTCGACCGAAGGCAGTTCCGGGTCGAGCAGGTCGAGGTCGGGGAAAGTCTTGGCGAGCAGTTGCGGGTCGGCGAGCCCGGCATACGGGTCTTCCGGCGCGACTTTCGCCATCGCCACCGCCCGCTCGGCCAGTTGAGCGATGGCGGCGGCACGGTGGTCGTTGGTGGAGACCACGGCCTGCCGCTTGCCGATCAGCACCCGCAGGCCGAGATCGTCGCTTTCGGAGCGCTCGCTTTCCTCGACCGCGCCGTCGCGCACTTCGACCGAGAGCGCGACCGAGCGCACCGCGACGGCATCGGCCGCATCGGCGCCGGCCTTGAGCGCGGCGTTGACCAGCCGCTCAACGAGCGCACTCAGGCCGGATTGATCGAGCAGCGAGGAGGTTTCGGACACGGGCGCCCTTTAGGCCGTCCACGCCGCGGTGACAACCCCGCGATGTGATGCGGCGCGGCCGCGGCGGCCGGACGGTCCGCGGCCCGACCATGAAAAATTAGGCATCGGCGGAAACCGAGCATCAATCATGTCGCGCACAGCGCCCCCCGCTACCGGCAATTAACTCAAGTTCTTAAGCCGGCGCAGAAGGGCCGTGCGGCATGCTCCCCCTCATAACCGGGCGAAAAAGCTCGGACAGGGAGCGTTGTTTTGAGGCGTCAAACGGTTCTCGGCGGAGCTCTGTCCGCCGAGGCGGGCCGCGCGCGGCTCGATCCTCTCGCACTGCCCGTCCGCTTCGCGGCTAACGATGCCGCGGCGGACGGGCGGGTGCGCGTCGTCGAGATCGACCGCGACCGCGTCGTGCTCTGGCGTTCGCTGCGTGGCATGGCGATGCGCGTCACGCTGCCGATCAGCGCCTATCTGGGTGTCGCGGTTCGTCCGCTCAGCGACGATGCCGGCGGCATCCGGCTCGCGCTGCAGCTGGAGCACCGCGATCCGGCGCTGTCACTCGAACTGATGGTGGCGAGCGACACCCGAACGCTAGTCGCCGAGTGGCGATTGTGGAGCGATGTGCTGGCACTGCCGCTGTTGATCTCCGACATCGCCGGACGGCTGCGCGATCCGTTGGCGCCGCTCGCGAAGTTTGGCAGCGGTCGGCCATGTCCGCGGCGGCGGCGGCGCAACGCCATCAATAAGCGCCGTCCGAGCTTGCCGCTGCGGCGCCGTCCCGGCATCGCGGCGAACGCCACCAAGCTCTACCGCGAGCGCGAGATCATCGCGCGCGATTAGAGCCCCGCCGGGGCGCGCCAGGCGGCATCGAGCACGATGCCGGCAAACAGCAGCAATCCGGCGTCGCGATTGGCCTTGAATAGGGCCAGGCAAAGGTCCGGGTCTTCGGTGTCGAGGTGCCTCACCTGCCAGGCGAGATGCAGCGCGAAGGCGGCGAGCCCCAACAGGAAATAGACCCCGGCGCCGGCGGCCAGCCCGGCCGCAGCGATCAACACCACCGCCAAGCCATAGAAGATCGCGATCGGACCGCGGCTGGCGGTCCCGAACAGCCGGGCGGTCGACTTCACGCCGATCAAGGCATCGTCCTCGCGATCCTGGTGCGCATAGATCGTGTCATAGCCGATGACCCAGGCGATCGAGCCGGCGTAGAGCAGCAGCGGCGGCCAATCCAGCCGCCCGAACGCGGCCGCCCAACCCATCAGCGCACCCCAGGAAAAGGCAAGACCTAGCGTGACTTGCGGCCACCAAGTGATCCGTTTCATGAACGGATAGGCCGCGACGATCAGCAGCGATGCGATCCCAAGCGCGATGGCGAAGCGGTTGAAGGTGAGCAGCACCGCCAGTCCGACCAACGCCTGCAGGACGAGAAAGACGGCGGCGGCGCGCGGGGTCACCTGGCCGGACGGTATCGGGCGCGACCGGGTGCGTTCCACCAGGCCATCGATGTCGCGGTCGACCAGG
>DASWSO010000363.1:0-2398 GCA_036402635.1 Xanthobacteraceae bacterium | reverse complement strand
CATGACATCGACGAGAAGACCTCGCCGGTTGAGGCCGGCTTGACCTGGTCGATCCAGAAGCGTCGCCGTCAGGAAGGTGGCTTTCCCGGCGCGGCGCGCGTGAAGAGCGAGCTTGCCAATGGGCCGGATCGCCAGCGCGTTGGATTATTGCCCGAGGGCCGCGCGCCCGCGCGCGAAGGCACTGAGATTCGCGCGGCCGATGGCACCGCCATCGGCACCGTCACGTCGGGCGGCTTCGGCCCCACCGTCGGCGGGCCGATCGCGATGGGCTACGTCAACCGCCGTTTCTCGGAGGCCGGCACGCCCGTGATGCTGGTCGTGCGCGGCAAGGAACTGCTGGCCAAGGTCGTGCCGCTGCCGTTCGTGCCGCACCGCTATCGCCGCGCGTGACAGACACGCCGTCACCGGTCGCAAGGAGTCTTGCAATGAGCACCGTTCGCTTCACCAAGGATCACGAATGGATCAGCGTCGATGGCGACGTCGGCACTGTCGGGATCACGCAATACGCGCAGTCGCAGCTCGGCGACGTGGTCTATGTCGAGCTCCCCGAGCCGGGCAAGAAGATCGCCAAGAGCGGCGAGGCCGCGGTGGTCGAGTCCGTGAAGGCGGCGAGCGAAGTCTATGCGCCGGTGGCCGGCGAGGTGGTGGAAGTCAATGGCGCGCTGGAAGGCGCGCCCGCCACCGTCAACCAGGACGCCCAGGGCGCAGGCTGGTTCCTCAAGCTGCGCATCGAGAATGCCGCCGAGCTCGACGAGCTGATGAGCGAGGACCAGTACAAGGAATTTTTGGCGACACTGGCGTAGCCGGTCGGCGCCCGCTGCGCGATGGCAACACTTTCGATCCCCACCCGGAGGAGCATCGCGCAGCGATGCGTCTCGAAGGGCGAGGCCGGTGAGCTCGCCACGGTGACGTTGCGACCCAACAACCCGAAGGGCATGGCATGCGCTACCTGCCGCTGACCGCCGAGGACCGCAGCGAGATGCTGGCGCGGATCGGGGTCGCGAACATCGACGGCCTGTTCGCCGACGTGCCAGCCGACAAGCTGCTGCAAGTACCGCCGGCGCTGCCGCGTCACGCCGGCGAAATGTCCGTCGAGCGCACGCTGCGGCGGATGGCGGAGCGCAACGTCGCGGCCGGCTCGGTGCCGTTCTTCGTCGGCTGCGGCGCCTACAAGCACCACATTCCGGCGACCGTCGATCATCTGATCCAGCGCTCCGAGTTCCTCACTGCCTACACGCCGTACCAGCCGGAGATCTCGCAGGGCACCCTCACCTACCTGTTCGAATTCCAGACGCAGGTGGCGATGCTGACCGGCATGGAGGTCGCCAACGCCTCCATGTACGACGGCTCCACCGCGGCCGCCGAGGCGGTGCTGATGGCGCACCGCGTCACCAAGCGGCGCAAGGCACTGCTCAGCGGCAACCTGCATCCGCACTATCGCGAGACCATCCAGACGGTGTCGCGCTTCGCTGAGGACGAGGTGGTGGCGCTGCCGCCGGCGCCGCAGGGCACCGAAGCCTTGCTCGATGCGATCGACGCGACGCTGTCATGCGTCGTGGTACAGACGCCCGATGTCTATGGCCATCTGTACGATCTGCGAGCCGTTGCGGAGCGCGCGCACGCGGCCGGCGCGCTGCTGATCGTGGTGGTGACCGAAGCGGTGTCGTTCGGGCTGCTGCGCGCGCCCGGCGACATGGGCGCCGACATCGTGGTGGCCGAAGGCCAGTCGATCGGCAACGCGCTCTCGTTCGGCGGACCCTATGTCGGACTGTTCGCGACCCGGCAGAAGTTCGTGCGGCAGATGCCGGGCCGGCTCGCGGGCGAGACCATGGATGCTGACGGACGCCGCGGCTTCGTGCTCACGCTCTCGACCCGCGAGCAGCACATCCGCCGCGAGAAGGCGACGTCCAACATCTGCACCAATTCGGGCCTCTGCACGCTCGCCTTCACCATTCACATGACGCTGCTGGGCGAAGCCGGATTGCGCCGGCTCGCGCGGATCAATCACGCCAACGCGGTAGCGCTCGCGGACGCGCTCGCAACGGTGCCGGGCGTCGCCGTGCTCAACGGCACGTTCTTCAACGAATTCACCGTCCGGGTACCGGGAAACGCCGCGCAGGTGATCGAGCGGCTCGCCAAAAAAGGCGTGCTCGGCGGCGTGCCGGTGTCCCGCATCGAGCCGAACCGGCCCGAGCTTTCGGACCTCATCGTGGTCGCCGCGACGGAGGTGAACACCGCCGCGGACCTTGCCGCCTACGTCGCGGCGCTGCGCGAGGTGCTGTGATGCTGCCCGCCGCGCCAACACAGCTTCAAGGGAAATGTCGATGTTGAATCGTCAGGGCCGTCCTACGCACGCGGAAGGCGCCGTGGAGAGCGCACACCCGACCTTCACCGGCAA
>DASWSO010000362.1:0-3401 GCA_036402635.1 Xanthobacteraceae bacterium | reverse complement strand
GCGATCAGCTAGACGCTTAGCGGGATAGACCAGCCATGCCGATCAACATCCTGATGCCCGCGCTGTCGCCCACGATGGAGAAGGGCAACCTCGCCAAGTGGCTGAAGAAGGAAGGCGACAAGGTCGCACCCGGCGACGTGCTGGCCGAGATCGAGACCGACAAGGCGACCATGGAAGTCGAGGCGGTCGACGAGGGCGTGCTGGCCAAGATCGTGGTGCCGGAGGGCACCGCCGACGTGCCGGTGAATAACCTGATCGCGGTCCTGGCGGGAGAAGGCGAGGACGTGAAGGCGGCGGCCGGCTCGGCCGGGCAGGGGGCTCCGGCGGCGCAGCCGAGCAAGGCGCCGGCGGCCGAGCGCGCCCCGGCGCAGCAAGGCGGCGAAGCCGGCCCGGTCCGCTCGTCCGGAGAGGCGGGCGCGCAGGGTGTCCGGCCCACGCCTTCCGAGACGCGGCCTGCGGCCCCGGAGGCCGCCGCCGCTCCTGCCGCGAAGGACGGCCAAAAGAGCAACGGGCATGGCCGCGTGTTCGCCTCACCGCTGGCGAAGCGGCTGGCCAAGGACGCCGGCATCGACCTCTCGCGCGTGCAGGGCTCCGGGCCGCACGGGCGGGTAATCGCGCGCGACATCGAACAGGCACGCTCCGGCAAGGGTCTCAAGCGCGCGGCCGCGCCCGCCGCCGCTCCGGCAGGTCCCTCGATCGCCGCGGCGCCGTCGGACGAGAAGATCCGCGCGCTGTTCGAGCCGGGCTCCTACGAGGTCGTGCCGCACGACAACATGCGCAGGATCATCGCGCAGCGGCTGCAGCAGGCGAAGCAGACGATCCCGCATTTCTACATGACGGTCGACTGCAACCTCGACCGGCTGCTGGCGGCGCGCGAGGAGATCAACGCCGCGGCGCCGAAGGACAAGGACGGCAAGCCCGCCTACAAGCTCTCGGTCAACGACTTCGTCATCAAGGCGCTGGCGCTCGCCCTGCAGCGCGTGCCGGAGGCGAACGTCACCTGGACCGAGAGCGGGATGCTCAAGCACAAGCGCTCCGATATCGGGGTCGCGGTGTCGATTCCCGGCGGACTGATCACGCCGGTGGTGCGGCACGCGGAAGCGAAGCCGCTGTCGGCGATCTCGGCCGAGATGAAGGACTTCGCGGCGCGCGCACGGACCCGCAAGCTCAAGCCGGAGGAATACCAGGGCGGCACCACCGCGGTGTCGAACCTCGGCATGTACGGCATCAAGGACTTCGCAGCGGTGATCAATCCGCCGCACGCGACCATTCTGGCGGTCGGCGCCGGCGAGCAGCGCGCGATCGTGCGCGCCGGCAAGGTGGAGATTGCCACCCTGATGTCAGTGACGCTCTCGACCGATCACCGCGCGGTCGACGGCGCGCTCGGCGCCCAACTGATCAATGCATTCAAGGCGCTGATCGAGAGCCCGGTGTTGATGGTGGTGTAAAAGTATGGCGCATCGATCGCGGGAAAGGTGGAAGGCCTGATCCCACCGCCTCGTGTGCTAATACGCCTGCTCCGCGATGCACGATTGACAGATGCGTGCGCCGAACCTTCAATCCCTGGACGCCGCGATCCGCAACAAGCGGCGAACAGGGAGTTCCAATGCAGGATAAGATCAGCCGGGGCGCCTTCGCGCCGCTGCCGGGTGTCACCCGCCGGTTCCTTCTGGCCGCTGCGGGCGCCACGCTCGCGATAACCGCGCTCGGCACCCAAGCGGCGCAGGCGCAAGAAAAATACCCGTCGCGCAATATCCGGATCGTGGTGCCGTTCCCGGCCGGAGCCACCACCGACATGCTGGCGCGGCTGTTCGCGCACCGCATGACGGAGACGATGGGGCAGACCGTCATCGTCGAGAACGTCGGCGGCGGCGGCGGTTCGATCGGCGCCGATCAGGTCGCGAAAGCCGCACCGGACGGCTATACTCTTCTTTTCCACAACGTCACGTTTGTGACGACCACCTCGTCGCTGCAATATGCCGGCCGCTCGCGCCATGACATCGAGCAGGATTTTGTGCCGATCTCGGTCGGGGCTTGGGTGCCGATGCTGCTGCTCGCCAATCCTTCGGTACCGGGAAACAATCTCAAAGAGTTCATCGAACACGCAAAGCAAACCAAGGAGCCACTGTTCTACGGATCCACCGGCCCCGGTAGCGTGATGAACCTGCTCGGTGAGGTGCTGAAGCGCGACACTGGGGTCAAGCTCGATCATGTACCGTTCCGCGGCGCCGCTCCACTGGTGCAGGAAATGCTGGCCGGCCGCATCCAGTTCGGCGGCGATCAGCTGTCAAGTTCGCTGTCCCATGTGCGCAGCGGCGCGCTCAAGCCGCTGGCGGTCGCCAACCCGACCCGTTCGCCGGCGCTGCCTGACGTGCCCACCGTCGGCGAACTTGGATTTCCGAATCTCGAGCTGCGCGGCTTCAACGGCTTCTTGGCGCCGAAAGGCACGCCCGAGGCGGTGATCGCCCGGTTGCACCAGGAGATCGCGGCAGCGGCCAAGCACCCGGACGTGATCAAGCGCATGGTCGACGTCGGCGCGGAACCCTCCGGCTCGTCGCAGGCGGAGATGCGCGACATGCTGCGCGAGCAGGTCGCCAAGGTGAAGCCGGTGATCGAGGAACTGAAGCTGGTCGTGCAGTAGGCGCGGGCAGGCGCGTCGGGGAGGGGGTGGCGATGGCCGTCAGCGAGACGCAGGTACGCTCGGCGCTCGTCACCTACTTTCCCATGCTGATTGCGGTGATGTCGTTGTTGACCTCGGTCTACAACGGCTACCTCAACAACAGGTTTGTCGAGATCATCCAGCGTAATCTCGGCCGCGCCGAGTACATGCGCAGCTGCAAGGAGATCATCGACGCCTATTTTCAGGTGAAATTCCGCGCCGATCTGTTGAGCGAAGCGGCCGCGGGCTCCGACGCCGCGGCGCGCCTGCCGGCGCAGCAGGTCGAAGCGCGCAACGCGGTCAACAAACTCGCGGCGCTCGGCACTTACCTGGCCAACATGCGCGACGAAGCCACCCGTGCGCGCTACACCGAACTGTCGCGCACGCTCGAGCGGATCGTGCAGGAGGCGCCGCGCACGCCGCCGGATCAGCTGCAGAAGCAGTTCGAAGCCGCGGACCGCTTGTTCGGCGCCGTGAACGACGACTGCGTGCGGCAGGCGATGACAACGATGTGAAAAAGGCAGCGCGGGTTCTCGAGCAGTAGGGCGACAGGCTCGCTGGCTGCCGAAGCGCCGGAGGCAACCGCGCGGGCCGTGGCCACGTTGGACATTGCGCCATTCGCTATCGCGGGTTTTTCGAAGCCGCGGCGCGGGCGAAGACTTGATTCCTTGTGGGACTATTCTCCGGTGGCCCGGCCACAAGCGCGTTCGCTATGAAGAACGCTGTCGGCGCGTGCCGGCGG
>DASWSO010000361.1:0-1894 GCA_036402635.1 Xanthobacteraceae bacterium | reverse complement strand
TTTCTACACCTGGTCGCTGGAGCAGGCCCGTCTGCTGCGCGCAGCCAGGTGGGACGCGGTCGATCGCGAGAACGTAGCGGAGGAGATCGAATCCTCGGGGCGCGAGCAGTTTGCCAAGCTGGAAAGCGGGTTGCGCGTGCTGCTGACGCACATGCTCCAATGGGACCATCAGCCGGAGCGGCGCACGCGCAGCTGGGCAATGTCGATCAAGGCGGAGCGGATGGCGGTTGGGCGTGTGCTTGACGTCAATCCGGGGCTCAAGCCGCGCCTGACTGAAGCGACCCGGTTTGGCTATCAAAGCGCCCGCATCGAAGCCGCGTTGGAGACCGGGCTGGAAGAGCAGACATTCCCGGAGCAATGTCCCTATTCATGGCAGGACATCACGGCGCGGGAGTTCTCGCTGTGACGGCTTTGGTCGCGGCACCGCGGACCTGATGGCCAACATCCCGGCAGCCGCCGCTCCGTCGACGCGCGCCAGCGCGCTCGCGCGCGAGCTTCTGCCGGGGCTTGCGCTGTCGGCGGCGGTCGCGATCGCGGCGGTGCTGAGCGCACCGGTGATCGCCAAGGCGGTGCCGATCCCCGCGATGGTGATCGCGCTCATCATCGGCATCGCGCTGCATCCGCTGGCGGCGCGCGCGGGCTTTCAGCCCGGGATCGCGTTCGCGGTGAAGAAGCTGCTGCGCTGGGCGGTGGCGCTGCTCGGCCTGCGCATCGCGCTCGGCGAGATCGTCGCGCTCGGCCTGCCGATGGCGCTGCTGGTGGTGGTCTCGATGGCGGTGACGCTGGTGTCCGGCTTCCTGCTGGCGCGCGCCTTCGGGCAAGCGTCGGAATACGGCGCGCTCGCCGGCGCCGGCACCGCCGTGTGCGGCGCCTCGGCGACGCTCGCCACCGCGACCGTGCTGCCGAACTACAGCGGCAAGGAAGCCGACGTGGTGTTCGTGGTCGTCGCCGTCAACGCGCTCTCGACCGTCGCGATGGTGCTGTACCCGCCGCTCTGCGCCTGGCTCGGATTCGACGCGCATCTCACCGGCATCATGCTGGGCGGCACCATCCACGACGTCGCGCAGGTGGTCGGCGCCGGCTATGCGGTGTCGGAGCCGGTCGGCAACACCGCCGTCATCGTGAAGCTGTTTCGTGTCTTCCTCTTGCTGCCGGTGGTGCTGGCGGTCGGCTGGTGGTTCGCGCATGCGGGCGCCAGGACCGGCGCAGCCAAGGTGCCGGTGCCGGTGTTTGCGCTGATGTTCTTGGCGCTCTGCCTGCTCAACAGCGCGATGCCGTCGCTGCCGGCGTTGGCACCGGTCTACGCGCCGATCAAAGCCGCGCTCGGCCAGTTCTCCACCTGGGGACTGTTGATCGCGATCGCGGCGCTCGGCCTCGGCACGTCGGTGACGGCGATCCGCGCGCTCGGCTGGCGCCACGCGGCGACCGTGGTCGGCACCACCGCCGTCATTCTTGCGGTGGTCACCGGCGGGCTTGTGGTGCTGCGCTGACCGACATGCCGACGCTGACGCTGCCGCAGGCCGAAGATCTCGTCGCCGCAACGCTGCAGCGCTGCCGCACCGGCGCCGACAATGCGCGCAGCGTCGCGCGCGCGCTGGTCGCGGCCGAAGCCGATGGGCTGAAAGGTCACGGGCTCTCGCGTGTGCCGAGCTATGCGGCGCAGGCGAAAGCCGGCAAGGTCGACGGCTTCGCCGCACCGGTGCTGACACAAGCTCGCGTCGGCGTGCTGACGATCGATGCCGCGCACGGCTTTGCGTATCCGGCGCTGGAATTGGCCGTCGCGGCGCTGCCGGACGCGGCCCGCGCCGGCGGCATCGCGGCCGCCGGCATCCGCCGCTCGCACCACTGCGGCGCTGCCGGCCATCCGGTGGAACGGCTGGCGGAGCGCGGACTG
>DASWSO010000360.1:0-6421 GCA_036402635.1 Xanthobacteraceae bacterium | reverse complement strand
AGGCCGGCCTCGCGCAGGCCCGTCGCGAGGCACGCATGGATCGCCTGCGAGGAGCGATAGGTGTCCGAGCCGCCGCGCAGGATCACGGCATTGCCGGCCTTGAGGCAGAGCGCGCCGGCGTCGGCAGTGACGTTCGGCCGGCTCTCGTAGATCACGCCGACGACGCCGAGCGGCACCCGCACGCGCTCGATGCGCATGCCGTTCGGGCGCGTCCAGGCTTGCGTGACGGCGCCGACGGGGTCCGCCAAGGCAGCGACCGTTTCGAGCCCATCCGCCATCGCCTCGACGCGCTTTTGGTCGAGCGCGAGCCGGTCGAGATAGGCGGAGGTTGCGCCGCCCGTCCTGGCCTCCGCGACATCCTCCGCATTGGCGGCGAGGATGCCGGCCGCGTCCGCCCGCAGCGCCCGCGCCATCTCCCGCAGCGCAGCGTCCTTGCGGGCTGTGTCAGCGGTGGCGAGCACGCGCGCGGCCGCGCGCGCTCTGACGCCGATCGTCCGCATGACGGCGGCGATGTCGGACGTGCCCTCGACGGTTTTCAGCGGTGCGGTCATGGCCGGAATTTAATGACGCGCAGGGTGTGAAGCAAATTCGTGCCTCTCACATCCCCGTCATTCCGGGCTCCCTCGCTTCGCTTCGGGCCCCGGAATGACGGCAGTGGTCGTGGGCGCCCTACCCCACCGTCACCGGCTTGCCGGTCTGCGCCGACTTCACCACCGCCTCGAACGCCTGCACGCCATGCAGCACCTCGTCGAGCGGCACGGTGTCGGGCTGGCGCGCGCGGATCGCCTTGGCGAAGGCGGCGAGCTCGGCTTCCAGCGTGTCGAAGTCGCGGGTGACGATGGCATCGGGCGGCGGCGGCGTGGCACCGGTATGGGTCACCCGCAGCTCCTCCAGCGTCGGCTTGAGAATCTCGGCGACGCCCTTGGTGCCATAGACGGCGAAACGGTAGTACTGCGCGGTGGTGAACGAGCAGAAGATGGTGCCGGTGACGCCGTTGGCGAACCGCACCAGCACCATGGTGGTGTCGTCGATATGCGGGGCGCCGCGTCGCGTCACCACGGCATGCACCTCCGTCACCTTGCCGAACAGGCCGATCATGCTGTCGAGCGTATGCACGCCGATGCCGGTCATGGCGCCGGCCGGCGCCTCCTCTTCGGTCAGGCGCCAGCTTTCCCCATGCGCTCCCTGCGAATACGCCGCGTAGCTCGTCTGCTCGCCGATCACCGCCGCGATGTTGCCGAGCCGGCCGTCACGCACGCGCGCCCGCAGCTCCGCCATCGACGGATGGAAGCGGCGGTTGAAGCCGACCGCCAGCGTCACGCCGGCCTTGCGGGTTGCGTCGATCGCCGACTTGGCGTCGGCGGCGTCGAGCGTGAACGGCTTCTCGACAAAGATATGCTTGCCGGCCGCGGCGGCCTGGCGGACCTGCTCGCCGTGCTGCGAATGCGGGGTGGCCAGCACCACCGCCTCGACCTCCTTGTCGGCCAGCACGGCCTCGTAGCTGTCGACCAGCCGGATGCCATTCTGCCGGCAGAAGTCCTCCGCCTTGGCGCGGGTGCGGGTCTGCCCCAGCACGAAGTTGATCTCGCCCTTGCCCTGGGCGGAACTGACCAGCCGCTGTCCCCACCAGCCGAGCCCGACAATTGCGGCACGCACCATGTTCGTTTCCGTCTGTTGTGAATGATTTGAGTTGCCGGAACTCGGCGGCCGCTACGAGAACGGCACCGGCCCGGCGCTGTCAATATGCGCGGGCGCGCGCGGCTCAGCCCGGCCGCGCCGCCACCTCGCGCCGCAGCGCCACGATCTCGTCCTTCAACGCCTTGATCTCGCGGGCGAGCGGCGCCGTCTCCTCGTGCACCACCTCGCGTTCCGCCTCGCGCTCGGCGGCCTCGGCTTTGACGTGCTCGGTCTGCATCGCGTTGACGATGATGCCGATGAACAGGTTGAGCACCGTGAAGGTCGTTCCCATGATGAACGGGATGAAGAACAGCCAGGCGTACGGGTGCTTCTCCATGATCGGCCGCGCCACCCCGTCGACCCAGCCCTCCAGCGTCATCACCGCGAACAGCGTGAACATCGACTCGCCGAGCGTGCCGAACAGGTTCGGGAAATCGCGGCCGAACAGGTTGGTCGCCATCACGGCGGCGACGTAATAGATCAGCAGGATCAACAGCAGGATCGAGCCCATTCCGGGCAGCGCGGTGATCAGCCCGCCGACCACGCGGCGCAGCGTCGGCACCGCCGTGATCAGCCGCAGGATGCGCAGCACGCGCAGCGCCCGCAGCACAGTGAACGCGTCGCTCGCCGGCGCCAGCGAAATCCCCACCACCAGGAAGTCGAAAATGTTCCAGCCGTCGCGGAAGAACCGCGCGCGGTAGACGAGGATGCGCGCCGCCAGCTCGACCACGAACACCGCCAGCACGGCGTGGTCGATGATGTGCAGCAGCGTTCCGAAGCGCGCCATCACGGCCTGGCTGGTCTCCAGCCCGAGCGTGATGGCGTTGATGACGATGAGCGCCATCACGAACCGTTCGGTGCGCGGGTCCTCGACCACGCGGCGCAGCGTTTCCATCGGCAGCCCCTCGGCGTTGCGGCGTTCTCGTGCCTCTACAGCACGTTAGGCCCGGCGCGTGGAAGGGCTGGCGGGGCGTGCCGCCGGCTGGTGCATGAAAAGCACACTCGGCCGCAACCGTTGCGCCTGCGGCCTGCGATGGCGCGGTTGGGCATAGAACTTGAATGGTCCGGCGCGGCTCCTGAAAGGAGGCGCAGATGCACACCATCACCCGGACGTGTCTGTTTGTCCTTTTGGCCGCGTATCCTGCTGCAGGATTGGCGCAACAGTCCCACCACCACCCGGCTGAGCACGCTCAGCTGCACGAGAACTTTTACCGCAAGCTGCAGCGGCCGGATGTCGGCCGCGACCTGCCCGGATGGCAGAAATCCTGCTGCTCGGACCGCGACTGCAGCCCGACCCCGGCCCGCTACAAGGACGGGCACTGGGAGTTCCTCAAGCGGGGCCAGTGGACGTCGGTGCCGCAGAGCAAGATCGTCGACGACCGCACGCCCGACATGCAGGCACACGCCTGCATCAGCGTCGTCACCGACGAACTGCTGTGCTTCGTGAAGCCGGACTTCGGCATCTAGCCGCCGGTCGGCTCGTCATGGTCGGGCAAGTCCGGCCATGACGCCGCGGGTCAGCCCGCCTTGCGCTGCCGCGCCGGAGCGCGGGTCGGCTTCGCCGCCGCTTCCTTGGCGGCTTCCTTGGCGGCTTCCTTGGCGGCGTCCTTGGCCGCGCCCTTGCCGGAGATCGGCAGCAGCATCTCGCGCTGGCCCTCGATGCGCTTCTTCGGCTTCTTGCCCTTGGCCGGCGCCTTCGCGGCCGGAGCGGTCCTCTGCTCGGCCGCGATGCTCCGGCGCAGCGCGTCCATCAGGCTGACGACATTCTGCGGCGGCGCTTCGGCGCGCGGCTCGGTGGCCGGCATGCCCTCCTGCTTGCGCTTGAGCATCTCCACCACCGCGTCTTCGTAGCGGTCGGTGAATGCCGAAGGGTCGAAGTCGGCGGCCTTGGTTTCCAGAATGTGCTCGGCGAGCTTGAGCATCTCGTCCGGCACCTTCACGGCCGGGATGTCGTCGAAATACTCCTTGGTGTCGCGCACCTCGTAGGGGTAGCGCAGCGTCGTGGCCATCAGGCCGCTGTCCCACGGCTGCAGCATCACGACGCGCTCGCGCTTCGACAGCACGACGCGCCCGAGCGCGACCATGTCCTTGCCGCGCATGGCATCGCGGATGACCGCGAAGGCGTCCTGGCCGACCTGATCGTTCGGCACGATGTAGTACGGGCTGTCCAGGTAGCGCTCGTCGATCTGCGCCCGCGGCACGAACTTGTCGATATCGATCGTGTGGGTGCTCTCGACCGCGACGGCGTCGAGCTCCTCGTCCTCGATCAGCAGGTACTGGTTCTTGCCGACTTCGTAGCCGCGGCCCTTGTCCATGGCCTCGACCGGCTCGCGCGTCACCTCGTCGACCAGCTGCTGCCGCAGCCGGTTTCCGGTCTGCTTGTTGATCTGGCGGAACGAAACCCGCTCGCCGCCGGCGGTCGCGGTGTAGAGCGCGATCGGGCAGGACACCAGCGAGAGCTTCAAATAGCCTTTCCAATACGGCCGAGGCGGTGCCACGGGGAACTCCTACGCAACCTGGAAACGATTTGAATCTGGCGCACAAACGATACGAGTCAATCGTTGACGTGCGGTTGCAGCCGCCAAGTTTCGCCTTCAGGGCTGCGCGTTCCCGTTCGGTTCCGGGTCGTGGCAGCCTCACGGCAGCGCCGCCGAGCCGCTGTTGGGAGCCGAACGCATGGCTGCAGGTGTGGAAGTCGGCGCGCCTCTCTGTTATTCACTGACCCGGTTCGTGTCGTGGGGGCACGGGCCGCGGAGGCGTGCCTGGAGACCGTCAGGCTTGCTCTCGCATAGCGCGGGCGTAGTTCAGTGGTAGAACGTCAGCTTCCCAAGCTGAATGTCGTCGGTTCGATCCCGATCGCCCGCTCCAATCCCTAACCAGTCCGGCGGCGCGCTCCTATATGGGAGCCAACCCTCGGGCGCGCCGGATCGCCGCCATCCCTCTAGTGGAGTCACACGTTGCCGAGCTTCAAGCATCCCGATTTCGACGAGCGCCGTACCCATGCGGCCACCGCCAAGCAGGCTTTGCTAGAGAAATTCCGCTCCGCGCCCGGGCCGGACGACCCCGAGTTCGCGCAACGCCAGGCTGAGCGCCAGCGCGTCGCCGAGGAGCGCGCCGATCGCATCGCCAAGCGTGACGCCGAGCGCGAAGCGACCCGCAAGCAGCGCGAAGCCGAGCTGGCCGCGCAGGCGGCGCGGGAAGCCGAGCTCAAGGCAACGACGGAGCGGGAGCAGGCCGAGCTCGCGGCGCTCCTGGCAACGGAGGAAGCCGCCGCCAAGGAGACGCTGCTGGCCGACCAGAAGGCGGCGCGCGATGCCCGCTATGCGGCTCGCAAGGCCGCCAAGAAGCAGCGCCGCCGCGGCTACTGAGCCGCGGCCTCACGCGCGGGGGTCCGGCCGGACCGCTCAGTGGATGGCGTCAAGGAACGGCGTTCCTGGGTCCGCAACGTAGAAGATCACCACCTTGGTGTCGGTGGCGGTACGGTTGTAGCCGATCATCTTCGCCTTCGCCGGCTCCGTCATGGCTTCGCCGGCCTTAACGGTGATCGGCGCGCTCCCTTCCACTTCCAGCGTGAAGGCACCTTCGACCACATACACGCCGACCGGGAAACGGTGGGTGTGGTGAACGGTCATGGCGCCCGGCTTCAGGGTCGCGGTCAGGATCGACACTTCCTGCTTGTCGCCCTTCGGCATTCCTTCGAGGATTTGACGCACCAGGACATTGGGGCGCGGGACCACGGGCTCTTGCGCGGCGGCCGGAAGGCTGAGCGTGAACGCCACCACGGCGGGGGCGAGACGTACGAGCAGGTGCATGCGATTCTCCATGTGGACGCGGAATGTACGCGCCGGCACGCCGGACGGTCCAGTCGCGCTGGAGCAGCATCCGCGTTCCGCGCTAGCCTCGCAAGACATAGAGCGATGAGGCCCGCATGACCGCTACCGTGAAGGCGCTGTTCTTCGACGTGTTCGGCACCCTGATGGACTGGCGCACCAGCGTCGCGCGCGAGGCGCAGCAGATCCTGCAGCCGCGCGGCGTCAATATCGACTGGCCGGCCTTCGCGGACGCCTGGCGCGACGAGTACCAGCCCGCAATGGAGGAGGTGCGCGCCGGCCGCATCCCGTTCAGCAAGCTCGACCAGCTGCACCGGCGCAATCTCGAACGCATCCTGCCGCGCTTCGGCATCGCCGACCTGCCGGAGGCCACGCAGGTGCAGCTCAATCTCGCCTGGCACCGGCTCGACGCCTGGCCGGAAGTGCCGGCCGCGCTGGCGCGGCTGCGCAAAAAGTTCCTGCTGGCGCCGGTTTCCAACGGCAACATTTCGCTGATGGTCGATCTGGCGCGGCGCAACGACTTGCCGTGGGACGCGATTCTGGGAGCCGAGATCGCCGGCGACTACAAGCCGAAGCCGCGGGTCTATCTGGCGGCCGCGGCCGCCTTCGATCTGCAGCCGTCGGAATGCATGATGGTGGCGGCGCACAGCCGGGACCTGGCGGCGGCCGCCGCAACCGGGCTGCGCACCGGGCACGTGGCGCGTCCGAACGAACATGGTCCCGGCACCGGAGAGCGTGCGCCTACGGTTCCGGTCGATGTGGCCGGTAGCGAGCTCGGCGACGTGGCGACGAAGCTCGGCGCTTGAAGCAAGCCGTCATGCGCGGGCATGACGAAAACAATCACGCGAAATAGCGGTCCAGAATCTTCTGGTAGACCGCGGTGAGCGCGAGCAGGTCGGCGGCCGGCACGCGCT
>DASWSO010000359.1:0-6424 GCA_036402635.1 Xanthobacteraceae bacterium | reverse complement strand
CGCGCTCGCGACCGAGACCGCGGCGGCGCTGTTTCAGGCCGGCACCTATGGCGGCGTGAGCGCGCGGCTCAGCGGCCTGACCTGGGGCGCGGAGGATCTCTCCGCTGCGCTCGGCGCCGAAAGCAACCGCGGCGACGACGGCTGCTTCACGCCGCCGTTCATGTTCGCGCGCACGCTCTGCCTCGCCGGCGCGGCGGCCGCCAAGGTCGCGCCGCTCGACACCGTCTATGTCGATTTCCGCAACGATGCCGGGCTCCGGCGCGAATGCGAAGAGGCGCGGCGCGATGGCTTCGTCGGCAAGTTCGCCATCCATCCGGCGCAGGTGGCGGTGATCAATGCCGTGTTCACGCCCAATGCGGAGACGATCGCGCATGCGCAAGCCGTGGTGGCGGCGTTCGCAGCCAATCCGAATGTCGGCGTGGTCGGGATCGGCGGGCTGATGTACGACCGGCCGCACCTCGCCCGGGCCGAGCGGCTGCTGGCGCGGGTGAGTGCGGCAAACTACGAGCGCTCGGGCTTGGCGCCATAGACCGCGGCGGGATCGAACAGCCGCGCGTCGTCGCGGAATTCGAGCTGCGTGCGTTCCGAGACCGGCGCGCCGAGCGGCACCGCGCGGTAAAAACACGAGCGCCGGCCGGTGTGGCAGGCGGCCGGCCCGCCCTGCTCCACTTTGATCCAGACCGCATCCTGGTCGCAGTCGACCCGCAGCTCGAGCACGCGCTGGGTGTTGCCGGAGGTCGCGCCTTTGCGCCAGAGCTCGCGGCGCGAGCGGCTGTAGTACCAAGCCTCGCCGCTGGCGACCGTCTTGGCCAGCGCCTCGGCGTTCATGTGCGCGACCATCAAGACTTCGCCGCTGGCCGCGTCGGTGGCGACGCAGGTGACGAGGCCGTTCGCGTCGTAGCGCGGCGCGAGCGTGCGCGTCTCTTCGATCGGCTCGGACATGGCAGGCGCCGCCGCGTCAGCGGCCGCGCACGAGGGTCATGAAGCGGACCTGCTCGGCCGGATCGTCGCGGAAGATGCCGGTGAACTGCGACGTGACGGTGGAGGAGCCGGCGCGCTGGATGCCGCGCAGCGACATGCACAGGTGCTCGGCCTCCAGCATCACGGCGACGCCGCGCGGCTTGAGGATGGCCTGCATGGCGCCGGCGATCTGCGCCGTCAGGTGCTCCTGCGTCTGCAGCCGCGCCGCGAACACGTCGATCAGGCGCGCGAGCTTGGACAGGCCGACCACCTCGCCGACCGGCAGATAGGCGAGATGCGCCTTGCCGAAGAACGGCATCATGTGGTGTTCGCAATGCGAGTGGAACGTGATGTCGCGCACCAGCACCAGATCCTCGTAGGTGCCGATCTCCGCGAAGGTGCGGTCGAGCACCTCGGCCGGACATTGGCGATAGCCGCGAAACAGCTCGTCGTAGGCCTTGGCGACCCGCTTCGGCGTGTCCAGCAGCCCCTCGCGCGCCGGATCGTCGCCGGTATAGGCGATCAGCGTGCGCACTGCGGCTTCCGCCTCGGCTCGCGACGGGCGCGGGCCCGGCGGGGTCGGGGCGGCGCGCAGGTCGGCGGGGAGTTCGGCCGGCAGCGGATTGCGCACGAATGTCTTGACGATAGCGTCCATCGACCCTTGTCTCCGTTCGACCGGCGGCGCGCCGAAACGGCAGCCGGATGTGTCACCGGAAGCGCGCCGGGCTTGGGTGCCGAGCACCGCGGACGCTGCATCCCAAATGCGCGGCCGACGGCATTTCCCGGCGGCGGCGCGCCAACTATATAGGCAATGCCGGTCCGCGTTCAATCGATCGGCGTGGAAGCAGCCATGCTCAACGACGTCTACAACAGCCGCATCCTGGAGCTGGCGGGAAATATCCCGCGCATCGGCCGGCTGGCCGCGCCCGACGCCAGCGCCACCGCGCATTCGAAGCTGTGCGGCTCGACCGTCACCGTCGACCTGAAGATGGACGGCGACACGGTGACCGACTTCGCGCACGAGGTGAAGGCCTGCGCGCTCGGGCAGGCCTCGTCCTCGATCATGGCCCGCAACGTGGTCGGCGCGCGCGCTGCCGAGCTGCGGGACTTGCGGGAATCGGTGCGCCGCATGCTGAAGGAAAACGCCGCCCCGCCGGCCGGCAAGTGGGAGGACATCCGGGTGCTGGAGCCGGTGCGCGACTACAAGGCGCGCCATGCCTCCACGCTGCTGACGTTCGATGCGGTGGTCTCGGCGATCGAGCAGATCGAGGCCGGCAGGCGCGCGGTCGCGGCCGAGTAGCGGCCGCCGCGGGCCGCTTTAGCCCTTGCAGCTCGAGGTCAGGCGCGGCAGCGCCTTGGCGAAGCCGATGCCGCCGACCCGGATGCTGGTGCGGGTGTTGTCGGAGGCGCGGGTGCCGACCACGATCGTGGTGCCGGGATCGCGCCGCAGCTTGTCGACGAACTTGGCCGACACCAGGCCGGTGGCGCGCGACTGCAGCTCGCCCTGGGTGCCGGTGCGCGGCGCCGAAGCGTCGATCGCCAGCGCGGCGCGCTCGCCTTCGAGATAAAGGTTCACGTCGGTGAGCCGGACTTCCAGGTCCTCCGACTGCAGCGCGCGCGTCTCCGCATAGGCGACCCGATAGGAGCCGCCGGCGTCCGGGCAGGAGACGGTGAGTGCGAACTGGCCGATCTCGTCGCCTTCGATCGTGAGCGGATGCTGGCGCTGCATGCTGCGCGGCGTCGTGCCTTCGGCAAGCGTCCAGCCGCGCTCCGGCGAGCGTGCCGAGACGGTGCGCGCCGGACGGTCGAGCATGATCGCGCCCGAGGTCGGGGCTTCCGCCATCTCGATGGTCTGCAGGCCCATCTTGCGCAGCTCGCCAGGGCTGAGCGCGCGCAGGCGCTCCCACGGCGGGATCTTCATGGCGAGCTCGAACAATTCGATGTCGCCGCCCATCTCCACGACATAGCGGGCGATGCGGCCGACGTCGCGCTGGATGCGGACCAACTCTTCCGCCGTGTAGGTCTCGGCGCTGGCGTCGTAACGCTTGCCGCCCGGCCAGATCTGGTGGACCAGGATGCGGGCTTCCGACGGCACCCGGCGCTGGGTGCCGCCGAGCAGGACGAACACGCACATGGAGGCGCATTCGCCGCGCGCGATCAGCCGGCCGCGCGGCTCCTCGCCTTTCACGGCGGGCAAACTGTCGGTGCGGCCAACCGAGGTGGTCATGCCGAGCGCCCGCACCTTGCGGCCGAGTTCCAGGCTGGCGAGCACCGAGCCGCCGCCGGAATCGAGAACAATGGTGGCGCCCTTGAGATTGCGGACCTGGGAGAACAGCTCGAAGTCGGCAATGGTGTCGGCGGTGATCGGGCCGGTGGCGGCGACCCATTCGCGGCAGGACGTGCCGCAGACATCGGCAGGTCCTTCCTGGACCCACTCGAACCGCATCGACGCCGGTTCGACCGGCGGCTGTCCGGGCGGCTCAGCTTGCGCGCCTAGCGAGGCACACAGCAGCAGGGCCGCCAGGAAAAGGCGGTGCCACATTTCAGTCTCCAGCCCAAAGTCGTCGTAGCGCAGTGGTGTGGTTCAGGCTGAGAATTGCGCCCGAACTCGATTTTCTTCTGGAACCATACTGGCGCGAACGGACTTATCAACTTTCGTGCCAGCTATCCTCCGACCGATTCGTCGGCCTTTATGATGACATTTCTATGATAGACGGCAAGCGCGCCGATCGTCTTGTGTTCTGTTGGCGACAGTGTGATGCCGCAATGGCACAATTGTGAGGGCGGAGCTGCCGCTTTCCTGGTCATGCCTCCGGCGTGGGCGCGGCGCGTGACGGCGACAAAAGGTCACTTCCTCGCGACGCTGCCGCGCCGCGCCGGCCGCCTCGCGGTCCGCGCTTATCAACTGACGCTGTCGCCGCTGATCGGCTTCCACTGCCGCCACCTGCCGACCTGCTCCAGCTACGCCGACGAGGCGCTGGCGCGGTTCGGGCTCTGGGCGGGCGGCTGGATGACGCTGGCCCGGCTGCTGCGCTGCCACCCGTTCGGCACGTCCGGGCTGGACTTCGTGCCGGATGCCCTCCCTGCCCAAGCCCGCTGGTACCTGCCGTGGCGCTATGGCCGCTGGCGCGGAACCAACGCGCAACCACCGGCCGGCGCGTCGCCCGCCCGGAGAGCGTGACGGAAAGACCATTCCCTCCGCCGTCTCAGCAAGCTAAATAGCGCCTCCGCACAACCGCTTACCTGCGCTCGTTCGCAGGAGTGAGCAGCAGGAGCAAAAGATGGTCGCGCTGACCTTCCCCGACGGGGCACGTCGGGAATTTTCCGCAGGCATTACCGGACTCGAGATCGCCAAGGGCATCTCGCCCTCGCTCGCCAAGCGCACGGTCGCGATGGCGCTCGACGGCGAGGTCCGCGACCTCTCCGATCGGATCGAGGCGGACGCCCGCATCGAGTTCCTCAACCGCGAGGACCCGCGCGCGCTGGAGCTGATCCGGCACGACGCCGCCCACGTGCTGGCGGAGGCGGTGCAGAGCCTGTGGCCCGGCACCCAGGTCACCATCGGGCCGGTGATCGAGAACGGCTTCTATTACGACTTCTTCCGCAACGAGCCGTTCACGCCCGAGGATTTTCCGGCGATCGAGAAGAAGATGCGCGAGATCATCGCGCGCGATCAGCCGTTTACGAAAGAGACTTGGACCAGGGAGCGAGCCAAGGAGGTGTTCCGCGACAAGGGCGAGGCCTTCAAGGTTGAGCTGGTCGACGCCATCCCTGAGGACCAGGAGCTCAAGATCTACCGGCAGGGCGAGTGGTTCGACCTGTGCCGCGGCCCGCACATGACCTCGACCGGCAAGGTCGGCAGCGCCTTCAAGCTGATGAAGGTCGCGGGCGCCTACTGGCGCGGCGATTCGAACCGCGAGACGCTGTCGCGCATCTACGGCACCGCCTGGACCAATCAGGCCGAGCTCGACGCCTATCTCAAGCAGATCGAGGAGGCGGAGAAGCGCGACCACCGCAAGCTCGGCCGCGAGATGGACCTGTTCCACTTCCAGGAGGAAGGGCCGGGTGTGGTGTTCTGGCACCCGAAGGGCTGGAGCGTTTTCCAGGAGCTGGTCGCCTACGAGCGCCGCCGCCTCAAGCCGGAGGGCTATCAGGAGGTCAACGCCCCGCAGCTCTTGGACAAGTCGCTGTGGGAGACCTCAGGGCACTGGGACTGGTACCGCGAAAACATGTTCGCGGCGCAGTCGGCCGGCGAGGAGGCCGAGGACAAGCGCTGGTTCGCGATCAAGCCGATGAACTGCCCGGGGCATATCCTGATCTTCAAGCACGGGCTGAAATCCTACCGCGATCTGCCGCTGCGGCTTGGCGAATTCGGCATCGTGCACCGCTACGAGCCGTCCGGCGCGCTGCACGGGCTGATGCGGGTGCGCGCGTTCACGCAGGACGACGCCCACGTCTTCTGCACCGAGCAGCAGCTGGCCGAGGAGTGCCTGAAGATCAACGACTTCATCCTCACCACCTATGCGGATTTCGGCTTTGACGAGATCGTGGTGAAGCTCTCCACCCGGCCGGAGAAGCGGGTCGGCGACGACGCCGCCTGGGACCACGCCGAAGCGGTGATGCTGCGGGTGCTGAAAGAGATCGAGAGCCGCGGCGGCGGCCGCATCAAGACCGCCATCAACCCCGGCGAGGGCGCGTTCTACGGGCCGAAGTTCGAGTACGTGCTGCGCGACGCCATCGGCCGCGACTGGCAGTGCGGCACCACCCAGGTCGACTTCAACCTGCCGCCGCGCTTCGGCGCCTTCTACATCGACGCCGACGGCCAGAAGAAGACGCCGGTGATGATCCACCGCGCCATCTTTGGCTCGCTGGAGCGCTTCACCGGCATTTTGATCGAGCACTATGCGGGGCATTTCCCGTTATGGCTCGCGCCCTTGCAGGCGGTCGTTTGCACGATCGTTTCGGAAGCCGACGGCTATGCCGAGGAGGTGATCGCGGCCGCCACGGCGCGCGGCCTGCGGGCCGAGGGCGACCTGCGCAACGAGAAGATCACCTACAAGGTGCGGGAGCACTCGGTCGCCAAGGTGCCGGTGCTGCTGGTGGTCGGCAAGAAGGAGGCGGCGGAGCGCACGGTCTCGATGCGCCGGCTCGGCAGCCCGCAGCAGGTGACGATGTCGCTGGACGAGGCTTTGGCGCTGCTCACCGAAGAGGCACTTGCGCCGGATCTGCGCAAGGGCGCCCAAGCCGCCGCCGCCTGAGCGGCGGCGGAACAAGCCGGACCAACCGGAAGAACACGGCTTCGCCGGTGCGCCCAGGGCGCATGTCGCGCTGTTCCGCACGTGTTCCGGCGGCTGAAGCGGACACGGGCCGGATCGCTCCTACGCTTTCGAGGCCGGCTTCGCCGGGCGCGCCCGCGATGACGGTGCTCAGGCGAAGTGCGCCGCCGGACCCAGGATCGCCTCGC
>DASWSO010000358.1:0-2482 GCA_036402635.1 Xanthobacteraceae bacterium | reverse complement strand
GCCGGCGTCGCGCAGCGCGGCCTGGCAGGGCGGCACGGTGCGCTGGATCAGGTCGTCGACCAGCGCTTCCAGCTTGGCGCGCGACAGCTTGATGTTGAGGTGCTTGGGACCGTTCTGGTCGGCGGTGATGAACGGCAGGTTGACGTCGGTCTCGGTCGCGCTGGAGAGCTCGATCTTGGCTTTCTCCGCCGCATCCTTCAGGCGCTGCAGCGCCAGCCGGTCCTTGCGCAGATCGATGCCGTTCTCCTTCTTGAACTCCTCGGCCAGGTAATCCATCACGCGCTTGTCGAAGTCCTCGCCGCCGAGGAACGTGTCGCCGTTGGTCGACTTCACCTCGAACACGCCGTCGCCGACTTCCAGGATCGAGATGTCGAAGGTGCCGCCGCCGAGATCGTAGACCGCGATCTTGCCGGTGCCCTTCTTGTCGAGGCCATAGGCGAGCGCGGCCGCGGTCGGCTCGTTGACCAGCCGCATCACGTCGAGGCCGGCGATCTTGCCGGCGTCCTTGGTGGCCTGGCGCTGCGCGTCGTTGAAGTAGGCCGGCACCGTGATCACGGCCTGCGTCACCTTCTCGCCCAGATAGGCTTCGGCGGTCTCCTTCATCTTGGTCAGGATGAACGCGGAGATCTGGCTCGGGCTGTATTTCTTGCCCTTGACCTCGACCCAGGCGTCGCCGTTCGGGCCGGCGACGATCTTGTACGGCACCATCTCCATGTCTTTGCGGGTGATCGGATCGTCGAAGCGCCGGCCGATCAGCCGCTTGATGGCGAAGATGGTGTTTTCCGGATTGGTGATGCTCTGCCGCTTCGCGGGCTGACCCACCAGCACCTCGCCGGCATTGCTGAAGGCCACATAGGACGGCGTGGTGCGGCCGCCCTCGGCATTCTCGATCACCTTGGCCTGGTTGCCTTCCATCACGGCTACGCACGAATTGGTGGTGCCGAGATCGATGCCGATTGCCTTAGCCATGATGATCTCCTTCGACTGAGCCGGTGGACCGGCCGAACGGCCGCGTGCTCGTGATCGGGACAGCGGCAGCACGGCCGCTGCGCGCGCCGCTGCAGAATGGAGACCGAGCTTCCGGCAGCCACCCGGGCGCTGCCATGACGAGTGTCAATTTCGGCGAGCCGGGCATCGCACGCGGTCGCCGCGCGTGGTCAGAGCAGCAGATCGGCGAGCCGGAAAGCGCGCTCCCAGTGCTCGCTGTCGGGGTTCTTCTGGTGGGGATCGACGATCTTGAACATGCGGGCAAGCGCGACGCTCAATCCGCCGCCGATCGCGGGCAGCCGCGCTTCGGTCTCGTCGCTGAGCGCGCGGTCGAGCGGCGGCCGCGCGATCAGACGGTCGAGCAGCGGCTCCACGCCCGCGTCCTCCTTCATTCGTCCGAAGGCGTGGATGCACTCCTGCAGGCCCTTGGTGATCGGCAGGTCGTGCGGCTCGATGATGTCGCGGCCGTTCGCGCTCGCCGTCGCCTCGCCGATCAGCAGCAGGTCGTGGACCTTGTGGTTGACGAACTCGGTGTAGCGCTTGAAGTCGGATTTATCGATGTCCACGCCGCCGGCGACGCGGAACAAGTGCTGGAACCGGGGGACGCCGGTGACCTGCAGGGGCGTCGGTGGCTCGAGCGGATACGCCGCGATCATGTCATCGCTCCTCTGCGGTGAAGCCTGATGGATGCGGCGCGCCGCAGCGGACCTCAGGACGTGCGATGCTTGTACTCGGTGAGCTTGTTGAGCTCCTCCTTGGTGGCGCCCGGCAGCTCGATCCTGCGGCCGTCTTCCGTCACCTTCAGCGACTCGTACGGGATCGCCACCAGGCGCGAGCCGATGCCGAGGAACCCGCCGACCTGCAGCACCGCGTAAGCGGCTTTCGGGCCGTCGAGAATGATGTCGTCGAGGGTGCCGATCTTCTCGTTCTTGTCGTTGACCACGCCGGTGCCGATCACCTTGGAGGCGCGCAAGCCCTTGGCGACCACGGAGACATCGACCTTCACCAGCGCCACCGCCTGCGAGCGCACCGATTTCGGCACGGCGACCAGAACCAGCATCATCAGCAGCACGGCGAGCGCGACCAGGCCGAATGTGCCGGCGGGCACGCGCCGCCCGCGACTGCGGTCGGGTGCGTGGCAGATCTCCGGATGCAGGACTGCGCTGGCTGCTGCTTTCCGTGCGACGAATTTCATGGCTGGCTCCTTTGCGCTCGACCGCGACGGACCGCTTGTCCCCCGCACGTTCGTAGCTTGCGACGCCCATGCACTAGATGGCGGAAAGCGGCCGCGCCCTGACGGCGGTCAATTTTGATGCCTTAGCGCGAGCGTGCCGCCTGCGGCAGCGACGCCGCGGCCTCCGCATCCCACCGCGACGGCTGATCGTCCGTGCCTGCCGGACTGAGCGCCGCCTCGACGGCGTCGTCGACGCGCTCCATCCACACGAACCGCACCTTGTCGCGCGCCGCCTCCGGCACGTCTTCGAGGTCCTTGCGG
>DASWSO010000357.1:0-4805 GCA_036402635.1 Xanthobacteraceae bacterium | reverse complement strand
CACCGTGTCGACATGCGGCACGATGATGCCGAGCGCGCCGTTGTCGATGGCGCGGGTGCCCTCGTCGAGCGCGCCGGCGCAGATCCGCACGATCGGCGCGACCCCGACCGCGAGCGCCGCCAGGCTGATCTGCGCGGTCTCCTCCGGCGTGATGCAGCCGTGCTCGGCATCGATGAACAGCCAATCGTAGCCGGCCGCCTTGGCGAGCAGCGGCACGGCGGCGCCGCGCAGGTGGTGGACACCGAGCCCGAGCGCCAATTGACCGCTGCGGATCTTCTGCAAAGCCTCGATTCCGAGCAGCGGCATGGGCGTGTCCTCGTCAGCTGATTTTTGGTTGGCGGGGCGGAGCGCCCTCCCCGATCTAAGGAAGCGCGCGCGTGGCGGGAGAGACCACGAATTTCTCGCACGGCGGAAGCCGCACCGCAATCGCGAGCGCGCCCGGGCTCCGCGCCGGACTGGCGCAAGCGGCCGGGCGCAGCGGTGCTGCGCATTCCGCAATCGCGCGCTGCGAGACCGTCCGCGAGCGGCGCACCCGCACGCCGCGGTTGACCGTTTCAAAGAAAACAACAAGCATGCTGCAAATGGCCCGCTAGAGGCCAAGCCTTGGTGGAAACGCTGCGGGGAGAGCACGCCATGCAACACATCATGCTGCGCTTGAGTGTCTACGCGGCCGCCGCGGCCGCGCTCTGTGGCGCCGGCCCCGCGCACGCGCAGGCGCCCACCGTGATGAAGATCGCGACGGTGAATTCCGGCGACAATCCGCGCAACATCGCGGCCGAAGAATTCGCCCGCGCCATCGCCGAAACCTCGAAGGGGCGCATCAAGGGCGAGGTCTACACCAACAACCAATTGGCGCGCGGCGAAGGCGCGACGCTCGAGGGCATCCAGCTCGGCACCATCGACCTCGCGCCGGTCGGGAGCGCGCCGATCGGCGGCATCTTTGAGCCGGCGTTCCTGCCGCTCGACCTGCCGTTCCTCTGGTCGAGCCGCGAGCAGGCCTGGAAGGTGATGGAAGGCCCGATCGGCGACGAGCTGCTCAAGAAGATGGAAGCCAAGGGCGTCAAGGGCCTGTGCTGGGGCGGCGGCTGGGGCTTCCGCAACATGCTCTCCAACGTGCGCCCGATCACCACGCCGGAGGACATGAAGGGGCAGACCATCCGCGTGCAGGAGTCTCCGACCTATGTCGCGATGATGAAGGAGCTCGGCGCCAATCCGGTGCCGATGGCCTATGGCGAGGTCTATCTGGCGATGAAGCAGGGCACCATCGACGGCATGGAGCTGCCGGTGTTCACCGCCGTCTCCGACAAGTTCCACGAGGTGACGAAGTTCTATTCGCTCACCAAGCACACCTATCCGCCGATCGCCTGGTTCACCAATCTGCGGAAATACCAGGCGCTGGCGCCCGACCTGCGGCAGGCGGTCGACGAGGCGGCGAAGGCCGCCTGCAAGAAGGACCGCGAGGCCGAGCTGCAGAAGGAGAAGGAGGACCTCGCCTTCATCGAGAAGTCGGGCGTCAAGGTCAACGAGGTGAAGGACCTCGCGGCGTTCCAGTCGCGCATGAAGCCGGCCTACGAGCTGGTGGCGCAGAAGGTCGGCAAGGAGTGGCTCGACAAGGTGATGGCCGCCGCCAAAGCCGCGCAGTGATGCTCGCCTCTGATCAGGGTGGCGGGCGACACGGGTGACGGGTCGCGGCTGACAGCGTGCGCAGACCCCTCACCCGCCTCGCCTCCACCCTGACGATCAGGGGTCTCGGCACCCTCTCCCACAGGCGGAGAGGGTGGCACCACCGGCGCCGCTTCAATCTCTCCGCATGAAACTCATCCGCAAAATCTGCTCCGACGGCGTCGAATGGATCTGCCTGATCCTGATGGCGGCGCTCGCCGTCGACCTCATGCTCGGCGTCTTTTCCCGCTACGTGCTGTTTCGCACCTTCACCTGGTATGACGAGATCGCGCGCGCCTGCTTCGTCTGGGTGGTGTTTCTCGGCGCCGCCGTCGGCGTCAAGCGCGGCTCGCATTTCGGCCTGCACCTGTTCGTCGATCGCGCGCCGGCCTGGTTCCGCCGCGCCGCCGCGATCCTCACGCCGCTGATCGTGATCGCGTTCTCCGCCGTGCTGGTGGTGCAGGGCCTCGCCTTCCTGGAATTCGGCCGCTTCCAGCAACTGCCGGTGATGGGCGTGTCGAAAGTCTGGATCTACGCCGCGATGCCGACCGGCGGCGCGCTGATGATCCTCTACAGCCTTCCCGGGCTTTGGCGCGGCGTGCGGGCCTTGCGCGCATGATGCTCCTCACCGCCGCGAGCTTCCTGATCCTGCTCGTCCTGGCGGTGCCGGTCGCGTTCGCGGTCGGCCTCGCCGGTTTCATCGGCCTGTGGTGGAGCGGCGCCTATCCGCTCACCATCATCGTGCAGCAGGCGTTCCAGTCGGTGGATTCCTTCGTGCTGCTGGCGATCCCGCTGTTCATCCTCGCCGGCGCGCTGATGGAAACCGGCGGCATCGCGACCCGGCTGGTGCGTTTCGCGCAGGCGCTGGTCGGCTGGGTGCGCGGCGGCCTCGCCATGGCGGTGGTGATCGCCGAATACATCTTCTCCGGCATTTCCGGCTCCACCATCGCCGACGTCTCGGCGATCGGCTCCACCATGATCCCGCCGATGCGGCGCGCCGGCTATTCGGCCGAGCAGTCGGTCTGCGTGGTGGCGGCCGCCTCCGCGATGGGCATCCTGGTGCCGCCCTGCATCCTGATGATCGTGATCGGCGCCATCGCCAACGTCTCGGTGGCAGCCTTGTTCGTCGGCGGCTTCGTGCCGGCGGTGGTGCTCGCCGCCGCGATCATGGCCTACATCTATTACGACGCGCGCCGTAACGACACCGCGCCGCCGCAGCGCATCACCTGGCGCGAGCTGTGGACCAGCTTCGTCCACGCGCTGATCCCGCTCGGGCTTCCGGCCATCATCTTCGGCGGCATTCTGGGCGGCGTGTTCACGCCCACCGAAGCCGCCGCGGTGGCGGTGTTCTATGCCGCGCTGGTGGGGCTCGTGATCTACCGCGAGATCCGCTGGCGCGACCTGCCCAAAATCCTGATCGACAGCGCGGTGGTCACCGCCGCCGTCTGCTTCCTGCTCGGCGTCGCGGCCGTGGTGGCGTGGATGATGGCGGTGGCGCAGGTGCCCGCAAGCATCCTTGCCGGCATGCGCGCGCTCGCGGCCGGCCCGATCCTGTTCCTGTGCCTCACCGCCGTGCTGTTCATCCTGATGGGCGCGGTGCTGGAAGGCCTCCCCGCCGTGGTGATTCTGCTGCCGTCGTTCCTGCCGGTGGTGAAGCAGCTCAACATCGACCTCATCCACTTCTCCATCGTGGTCGTGGCGGCGACCGGCATCGGCCTCTTCCTGCCGCCGATCGGGGTCGGGCTGTTCATCTGCTGCGGCATCGCCAATGTCAGCATGGACCGCGTGATCGCGCCGATGCTGCCTTACGTGATGTTCCTCTGCATCGGGCTGTTGCTGGTGATCCTGTTTCCCTGGCTGACGCTGGTGCTGCCGCGCGCCTTCGGGCTGTGAGCGCCTCGTTTTGACCAAATTCACAGGCATCCTCCTGCCCATGATGGAGTGGAACCTGCGCAGCAACAGCGGCCTGATGTCGGCCGTGAAGTATCTATGGCCGCTTCCGGTCGCGCTGGTCGGCATCGCCGTCGCGCTGCCGCCGCTCGGATTCCAGCGCGCGCCAGCGCCGCCGAGCCCCACCTCCGAGTCCACGTTCCACGCGCGCTTCGTGTTCGATCACGCCGGCACGCAGGCGCGCGCTCCTGCCGCTCGCCCGACTCAGCTGGCCTCGCCTAGCCTCGATCCGCAGCCGAGCCCTTCCGGCGCGCCCGCCGGTGTCGACGTTGCGGCCGCGCCGGATCTGGCGCCCGCGCTGGTGCCGGTGCTGGCGCAATCGTCGCGTGAAGAGCCACCGGCGAAGTTCGCGGCGGCCTTCACCGGCTCGACAACCACCGAGTCGCCGGTCCGGCTCGCCAGCAAGCCAACCGGAGCGCGGCTCGCGACCGGCCGCGCCGTTTGGCATGAGCAGCCCGGCCGCACCGCCAGCGGTGAGGAGTTCGACCCCGAGAAGCTCACCGCCGCCCACCGCGATCTGCCGCTCGGGTCGCAGGTGCGGGTGGTCAATACCAAGAACGGCCGCTCGGTGGTGGTGCGCATCAACGACCGCACCTCGACCAAGTCGACGAACCTGCTGACCCTCTCGCGCCGGAGCGCGCAGGAAATCGGCATCGCCGGCGTCGGCGACGTGGCGCTGTACAAGGTCGAGTAGCGGTTTTGATCGGTGCGACTGGTGTGCTGGGGTACTTCGCTTACCGGCAGGCGCCAGCGCGCTCTTGACCTTCACCTCGTTACAGAAGATCGCGGGCGCGTACCTGCTCCGGTACGCCCAAGAGGCGTCATCGCGCGAGGACAACCGGCGCCTATGGCGAACAGGTGCACCGCGTGGCGCATTGGCTCTGAAGCGCGGCAAGTCGGTTGATTTCAGTGGATATTGGCAGCGTCACCGTGCGGCTTAAGGTTGCGGCCCGAACGTCACAGCGGCGGCCGACGGGAACGGAAACGGCCAAAGCGATGTTGTTGCGGTTAAGATGTTCATGTTACGTTCTAGAGTGGCAGAGGCGCCGTTGTCGCAAACCAAAAGCGTGCAAAACACAGGATGATACTGCGAATCGGCCTGTTCTGTAGCAACAGTTGAGTCACGTTAAGTCATTGAGGTGGGAGAGGACATGCGCATCAAGGTAGAGGAGGTCGGCAAAGGTTTGCATCCG
>DASWSO010000356.1:0-1688 GCA_036402635.1 Xanthobacteraceae bacterium | reverse complement strand
GGATTGATTCTTGAGGGGACGGTAGCGGAGATCGCGCCGCGCGCAAGCGGCTCGCTTCGCGGCCAGTGGGAGTGTCACGCGCGCGGATGGGCGCTGCGATAGACTTCCATCAGCCGTTCGGAGTCGACGGCGGTATAGATTTGGGTGGTGGAGAGCGAGGCGTGCCCCAGCAACTCCTGGATCGCCCGCAGGTCGCCGCCGCGCGCCAGGAGGTGGGTGGCAAAGGAATGCCGCAGCGCGTGCGGGGTGGCGCTGTCCGGCAGGCCGAGCGCGCCGCGCAGGCGCGCCATCGCCAGCTGCAGGATGCGCGGCGACAGCGGTCCGCCCTTGGCGCCGAGGAAAAGCGGCCCGTCGGGCGGCAACTGATAGGGGCACAGGGCGACATAGTCGCCGATCAGCGTGGCGACCTGCGGCAGCAGCGGCACCATGCGCTGCTTGTTGCCCTTGCCGAGCACGGTGAGGGCGTCGCCGCCGTCGGCATCCCGGCGCTTGAGGCCGAGCGCCTCGGAGATGCGCAGGCCGGAGCCATAGAGCAGGCCGAGCACCGCGGCGTCGCGCGCGAGAATCCAGGGTGCGCGTTCCTCGCCGGCGCGCAGGTCGACATCGGTCATGTGCTTGGCCGCCGCGACCGGCAGCGGCTTCGGCAGCGTGCGGCCGATCTTCGGTGCGCGCACGGCGGCAAGCGCGCCAAGCTTGCCTTTGCCGTTGCGCTCCAGGTAGCGGGCGAACGAGCGCAGGCCCGCCAGGTTCCGCATCAGTGAGCGGCCGGCGATGCCGTCGGAGCGCCGTGCCGCCATGAAGGCGCGCACGTCCGCCGGCGTGAGCTCGGCGAGCCGCTTGAGCTGCGGCGCGCCGCCGAGATGCCCGGCGAGAAAGCGCAGGAACTGATGCGCATCGCGCGCATAGGCCTCGACGGTCCTCGCCGACATGCGTTTCTCGGTCGCCAGATGGGTCAGCCAGCGGCCCAGCTCCGCCGCCACGTCGGCGGCAAAGGGAGGCGCGAGGTCGGGAGGCGGCGGGGACATGGGCCCGATACTGGCCCGGTTTCCTTCACCCTTCCTTAACCGCGCGGAATCGGCCAACACAGGCGCATGATCCCGAAAGGTGGAAACCGGTTTTCGGCCGAGATCATGCGCGAGCAATGAAAATGGCCCGCAACGTGGTCGACATCGTGCTGCCGCTGGCGCTGGACCAGCCCTATTCCTACCGCGTGCCGGCCGAGATGGAACTCGCGCCGGGCGATGTCGTGCGGGTGCCGCTCGGGGCGTCGCACTACACCGCTGTGGTGTGGGGCGAGGGCACCGCGCGGCCCGGGCTCGACAACCGGCTGAAGGATGTCGAGGACAGGCTCGACATTCCGCCGCTGAAGCCGGAGCTGCGCCGGTTCGTCGATTGGGTGGCCGGCTACACGCTGGCGCCGCGCGGCATGGTCCTGCGCATGTGCATGCGCATGGGCGAGCATCTCGGGCCGGAGCGCCTGCGG
Organism: Xanthobacteraceae bacterium; assembly: GCA_036402635.1. Lineage (GTDB taxonomy): Bacteria > Pseudomonadota > Alphaproteobacteria > Rhizobiales > Xanthobacteraceae > DASWSO01. Next base: position 205 of record DASWSO010000356.1, on the reverse strand, counting down.
GTCGGGGTGCGGCTGGCCGGGCCGCCGCCGCAGCGGATGACGCCGGCGCGGCAGCGGGTGCTGGCGCTCCTGGCAGACGGCCTGGTGCGCAGCAAGGGCGAGGTGACGGAGGAGGCCGGCGTGTCGCCCGGCGTCGTCGACGGCCTGGTCGACGAGGGTACGCTGGAGACGCTCGAACTCATGCCGGCGCCGGTGGCGCATCCGC
>DASWSO010000355.1:0-6132 GCA_036402635.1 Xanthobacteraceae bacterium | reverse complement strand
CGCCCCATCGGCTTCGCATAGACGGTGGCGAAATGCGCATTGGGCAGCAGCTCGCGCACGATGCGGGCGGTGCGGCCGGTATCGACCAGATCGTCGACGATCAGCAACCCGCGCCCGCCCGGCCCGCCGCGCGCCAGCACGTCCGGTGCGATACCCTTGAGCACGCTCAGCTCGCCCTGCACGGTATGTTGGTAGCTGGCCACGCACACGGTCTCGATCACGCGCACGTCCAGCTCGCGCGCAACGATCGCCGCCGGCACCAGCCCGCCGCGGGTGATGCAGACGATGGCGGCGAACGGGCCGGCGCTGCTCAGCCGCCAGGCCAGCGCGCGCGCGTCGCGGTGGAACTGGTCCCATGCCACCGGAAACGCTTTCTCCGGGGGCGCCTGCGGCGGCGGCGGCATCAGTTCCTCACATCCCGGTGTCTAGCGCACGTCGGCGCGCACGCGTTCCAGCATCGCCTGCACCTCCTTGGCGGCCGCCGCCAGGTCGGCGGCGTCGCGCGCGCGCATCACGATGTTGGTGTTCGGCCCGCGCTGGTCGTCGACGAACGGATAGCTGCCGATGGCGACAGCCGGATGCGCCTTGGCGATCTCGCCCAGCGGGGTGCCGATATCGCCTTCACGCGCATCGGCGCGGATGGTCTCCGACAACAGCTTGGCGCCGGTGCGAAGCGTCGGCGCCACCTCGTCCAGCATCGCCTGCATGACCGACGGAATACCTGCCATGACGTGGACGTTCCCGATGCGGAAACCGGGCGCGGTCGACACCTTGTTGCGGATCAGGTCGGCCCCGTCCGGTATGCGCGCCATGCGCAGACGCGCTTCGTTGAGGTAGGCCTCGCCGAACCGCTCGCGCAGCAGCGCCACCGCGCGCGGATCGTGGTCGATCCCGACCCCGAACGCCTTGGCGACCGAGTCGGCGGTTATGTCGTCGTGGGTCGGCCCGATGCCGCCGGTGGTGAACACGTAGTCGTAGCGCTGGCGAAGCGCGTTCAAGGCGGCGACGATCTCCTCCTCGATGTCGGGCACCACCCGCACCTCGCGCAGATCGATCCCCATATTGGTGAGGTATTCGGCGATATAGCCGATGTTCTTGTCCTTGGTGCGTCCGGACAGGATCTCGTCGCCGATCACCATCACGGCGGCCGTCACCGTTCCGTCGTTGCTCTGCTGCTGCACCCGATCACCCCTCTCGCTCGCGCCTACGGGCCGGTCTAGCGCCGCGGCGGCCGCGGCTCAAGCCGAGCCGCTGCCACGATCCACCCCCGAGGCCGCCGTCCGCTGGTTTACACCTCGTTAACAGACCCGCCCGCAAGCGACATGCCACTCTTGCGGCTGCGCAAGCTTTTCACAAGGTTTGCGCGCTATCGTGCTGCGGACACGGGCCACGGGCAGTGCTGTCGCAGATGGGGTCAAGGTCAGGTCTGGAGACGCTGCCACTGTGGAGGCGCGCGCTGCGAAGCGCCGCCGCGCCGGTCGCTCTCATCATCGTCACCGCGGCGGGCTGCATCGCACTGGCGGTGCTGTCCTCGGCCCACCGCGCCGATCTGCTGGCACTCGATAACGAGCGGCGGCTGTTGTCCCGCGCCATCGTCGAGCGCCAGGCGCAGGTGCTGCGCGAAGCCGAATACATCGCCGGCACCACCGACGCGCTGCAGCGGCTATGGACGGCCCGCGACGAGCCATGGATCCAGCGCCACGTGGTGGCGCCGATCAAGGACGATCTGGATCACAGCCTGGTGCTCACGGTCAATCCGCCGACCGACTTCCTGCAGGTTGTGATCGGATATGCCGGCGGCGCCCTGAATTGGGATGCCGCGACCGCTCTGAAAGAGCTGGCGCCGGTGCTCGCGCGCGTCGCCGCCGCCCCGGACGCGGCCGGCTATTCTCCCGATACCTGGGAAACCGTCGGCAAGGTGCGCGGCGACGCCAGGGTGCAGACCCTGATGGGCGCGCCGGCGATCGTGGCCGCCGCCGCCTTGGCCGCACCAGACGGCGCGGTGCTGCGCGGCAGCGCCGCACCGGCGGTGGTGGTGGTGAGCTTGCTGAACGAGCAGTTCCTGCGCCGCATCGCGGCCCAGCTCCAGCTCGGCGAGCTGCGGGTGGCGCCCGCTGCCGAACCGCCGGCGGGCGACAATTTCTACGACCTGCGCGACCCGCAGCAGAACCTGATCGCCCGCTTCGTCTGGCAGCCGAACCGCCCCGCCGCCGAGATCGTCAGCAGCGTGGTGCCGCTGATCGGGGTGACGCTCGGGTGCTTCGTGCTGCTGGCGGCGTTCGCGTTCTCCTACATGCGCCGCACCACCGCGACGATCGCCGCCGGCGAGAATCGGCTCCGCCACATCGCCATGCACGATCCGCTGTCCGGACTTCCCAACCGGCTGCTGTTCGGCGAACGGCTGGAGGCGATGATCCGCTCGATCAAGGAGAGCGGCACGCCGGCCGCGCTGCTGTCGATCGATCTCGACCACTTCAAGGACGTCAACGACACGCTCGGTCATCACGTCGGCGATGCGCTGATCAGCGCCGTGGCGCAGCGGCTGCGCCGCACCGTGCGCGACCAGGATGTGGTGGCGCGGCTCGGCGGCGACGAGTTCGCGGTGCTGACCACGGCGGCGACCGAGCGCGACCAGCTGGAGGCGTTGGGGGCCCGCATCATCGCGACGCTGAGCGCGCCCTACCACGTCGCCGGTCACACGCTGGTGATCGGCGCCAGCACCGGCATCGTCGTGATCGAAGGCCACGCGCAGGATGCCGCCGACGTGATGCGCTTCGCCGACATGGCGCTCTATCGCGCCAAGAACGAGGGCCGCAACCGGGCCTGCATCTACGACGCCGCCATGAACGCCGACCTCACCGAACGCAAGCAGCTCGAGCGCGACCTGCGGCTGGCGATCGAGAGCGGCCAACTGGCCATCGTCTACCAGCCGCTGGTCACCCCGGACGGCGAACGCCTGCTCGGCGTTGAGGCGCTGTGCCGCTGGCCGCATCCGCAACGCGGCGACATTCCGCCGGCACAATTCATCCCGATCGCCGAGCGCAGCGAGCTGATCGTCCCGCTCGGCGAATGGGTGCTGCGACGCGCCTGCTTGGACGGCCGGCAGTGGCCGCACATGATGGTGGCGGTCAACGTGTCGCCGATCCAGTTCCGCCGTCCCGACTTCGTCGAGGTGGTGCAGCGCATCCTGGCGGAAACCGGATTCGATCCGGCGCGGCTGGAGCTGGAGCTCACCGAAAGCACGCTGCTGGGCAATGTGGAAGGCGCCGAAAACGCGATGCACCGGCTGCGGGCGCTCGGCGTCAAGCTGGCGCTCGACGACTTCGGCACCGGCTATTCGAGCCTGCTCTACCTCCGCACCTTCCCGTTCGACAAGCTCAAGATCGATCGCAGCTTCGTCAACAATATCGAGACCGCGGCCGACGCCGCCGCGATCGTGCATGCCATCGTCAGCCTCGGCCGCGGGCTCGGCATGAAGGTCACCGCCGAGGGGGTCGAGAACGCCGACCAGCAGCTTTTTCTGCGTGCCGCCGGCGTGCATTGCATGCAGGGCTTCCGTTTCGGCCACCCGGTTCCGCCGCACGAGATCAGCGAGCGCCTGAACGCGCAGCCGGCGGCGGCGACGCGACCTGCCGCGCGCCGCGCGGTCGCCTGATCGCTTTCCGTTCCGCTCGCTGCCGAACGTGCGCCGCCGCTTGCGCAGCGCGACGAAAGGCGGTCATCTGCGCTTCCCGTTTCGTCCAATCCGGCGTGCAGCTTGGCGAGCGCGCCTCCCCACCTGGAGTGCATCATGGCTGATCAGCAGAGGGTCGCGTTGGTTACCGGAGCCGGCACCGGCGTGGGTCGCGCGGTCGCGCTCGCGCTGATGGCCGAGAACTATGCGGTGGTGCTCGCCGGCCGGCGCAAGGAGATGCTGGAGGAAACCGCGAAACTCGGAGGCGCCGGCGCCAAGTCGCTGCCGGTTCCGACCGACGTCAGCAAGCCCGACGACATCCGCGCGCTGTTCGCCAAGACCAAGGCCGCGTTCGGACGGCTCGACGTGCTGTTCAACAATGCCGGCATCGGCGCACCGCCGGTGCCGCTGGAGGATCTCGATTACGAGAAATGGAAGGCGGTGGTCGACACCAACCTGACGGCTCCGTTCTTGTGCACGCAGGAAGCCATCAAGATCATGAAGGCGCAGACCCCGCGCGGCGGCCGCATCATCAACAACGGCTCGATTTCGGCACACACCCCGCGGCCGTATTCGGTCGCCTATACGTCGACCAAGCACGCCATCACCGGCCTCACCAAGTCCACCGCGCTGGATTGCCGCCAGTACAATATCGCCTGCGGCCAGGTCGACATCGGCAATGCCGCGACCCCGATGACGGACCGGATGGTGAAGGGCGAAGGCGTGCCGCAGGCCAACGGCACGATGATGGTGGAGCCGCGCATGGATGCCGCCAATGTCGGCAAGGCGGTGGTCTACATGGCGAGCCTGCCGCTCGACGCCAACGTGCTGTTCATGACCGTCATGGCCACGACGATGCCGTTCGTCGGCCGCGGCTAGACCGCCGCTCAGTGCAGGCGGAACTCGCCGTTGATCGGCTTGATCTCGGCCGGAGCGATCAGCCGCGAATGCGCGACCACGACCGAGTGCAGCGGCCCTTCGAGCGAGCGCTTCCAGAACTCGAGGAACTTTTGCAGCGTCGGGAATTCGGGAAACAGGTCGTAGTCCTGCCACACGTAAGTCTGCAGCAACCACGGATGGTCGGGCCGGCGGTAGAGGATCTGCGCGGTGGTGAGCCCGTATCCGTCGAGCTGCCGCCGGAAGTCTTCGCTGACCATATCTATCCTCCATCGGTTTCGGCCGGCGGACGTCGCCGGACCGCGACTCAAACGGTTTACCCCCTCCTCAGTTCAAGCCTAAATTTTTAACAAAGTGTTTACCGTCAGCATGTTAGCAGCCGCCCGTTTTGCCTGCTAACAGACGGGCCGGGGCTTCGAATATTCAAGAATCCCGCAACGCCGTTGGCGCCAGCCTTGTTCCTTATGTCGCGCGTGGCAGACGCTGGGTTCAGGGGCACACATTTCCTGCTAGCAGTCCGGCGCCCCGAGTGCTAAAAGCCCTTCAGGCATCTCTTGCAGCCGAACGGCTGCCGCCTATCTGCGCGGCGGGGGCCATCCGCCCTTCCTAGCGTCGCAGCCAGAACCAACAAAGTTTCAGTCACTTACGGAGGATCTCATGAAATTCCGCCCACTTCACGATCGCGTTGTCGTCAAGCGCATCGAGGCCGAGGCACGGTCAGCCGGGGGCATCATCATCCCGGATACCGCCAAGGAGAAGCCGCAGCAGGGCGAAGTGGTCGCCGTCGGGCCGGGTGGCCGTGACGAGAGCGGCAAGCTGACCCCGATCGACGTGAAGGCCGGCGACCGTGTGCTGTTCGGAAAATGGTCGGGCACCGAGGTGAAGATCGACGGCACCGAGTACCTGATCATGAAGGAGAGCGACATCATGGGCGTCCTGGTCGAGGAGGTCGCCCGCAAGAAGGCGGCCTGACGCAGCAGGCCGGAGCCTCGTCGCCAGCGCGGCACCAGCCGCGCCTGAAGCGACGGGGGCGTTCGCTTCCCCTCACCTGCGAGACGCGCCGCCGGCGCTCCGCAGCGTGAGGATCAACCCGAGAGGAACTAGAAGATGGCAGCCAAGGACGTCAGATTTTCCGTAGACGCGCGCGAGAAGATGCTGCGCGGCGTCGAAATCCTCGCCAACGCGGTGCGCGTCACGCTCGGCCCCAAGGGCCGCAACGTGGTGCTCGACAAGAGCTTCGGCGCTCCCCGCATCACCAAGGACGGCGTCACCGTCGCCAAGGAGATCGAGCTCGAGGACAAGTTCGAGAACATGGGCGCGCAGATGGTGCGCGAAGTGGCCTCGAAGTCGTCCGACACCGCCGGCGACGGCACCACGACCGCGACCGTGCTCGCCCATGCGATCGTGAAAGAGGGTTCCAAGTCGGTTGCGGCCGGCATGAACCCGATGGACCTCAAGCGCGGCGTCGACCTCGCGGTCGCTGCCGTGGTCGAGGACCTGAAGAAGAACTCCAAGAAGGTCACCTCCAACGACGAGATCGCCCAGGTCGGCACCATCTCGGC
>DASWSO010000354.1:0-2574 GCA_036402635.1 Xanthobacteraceae bacterium | reverse complement strand
GTCCGGACGATTTATCTGAACGCTACACTTAGAACCCGACGCCGAGCAGCAGAATCCTGCCGAGCGGGCGCAACGTGTCGCTGCGCTCATAACCCGTATTGGTGTCCTCGCTCAGGACGTAGCCGCGCTCGCTGACGCGGTCGCGATCGCCGTAGCCGTAGCGATCCGCCGGGACCGTGCGCTCGACCACGGCCTCGTCCTGGCTGCTCTGCGTGGGCGTCTGCTGCGCAAATGCGCTGGTCACCGCAACAAGGGTTACGATCACCGAATAGCCGAGAGCCGTTTTGATCCGCATGACGTGCGTCCTCCGACTTGGTTTTGCGTAAGTACCCCAGGCTCGGCCACTCGGCGGCACATCGCGCGGATTGTTATTCTGGTCACTCAGGAGCCGCAGCCTTCCAGGGTCAACGGTCGAGCGGGCGGGGGGTTCCGCAGCTCAATGTCTGTTTCCCCACGGTGCTGTTTTCGACGCTAAGCCGTTCCAGTGAAAGGAAAATGCCGCGGCGCCGGCACCGCCGAGCCGCAGCCAAGGTCCTTTCCACCAGCGTCAGGCGATCAGCCGGTAAGCCGGTATTGTGAGGAAATCCTCGAACTCGTCCGCCAGCGAAAGGTCGCTGAACAACCGAATCGCCTCGTCGAAGCGGCCGGCCTCATAATTCTCGGGGCCGACTTCGCCGCGGACCCGCTCCATCTCTTCACGGAGCGCGCGGCGGAAGAGGTCGCGGGTGGCTTTCTCGCCGGTGTCGAGCTCGACGCCGTACTTGATCCACTGCCAGATCTGCGCCCGCGAGATCTCGGCCGTGGCGGCATCCTCCATCAGATTGTAGATCGGCACCGCCCCGCGCCCGCGCAGCCACGCCTCGATGTACTGCACGCCGACGCGGATGTTGTGGCGGAAGCCCTCCTCGGTCCGGGTGCCCTCGTGCACGCGCAGGAGATCGTCGCGCGTCACCCGTACATCGTCGCGCAGGCGGTCGAGCTGGTTCGGCTGCGGCATCAGCCGGTCGAACACCTCCTTCGCCACCGACACCAGGTCCGGGTGCGCCACCCAGGTGCCGTCGTGGCCGTCGTCCGCCTCGCGTTCCTTGTCGGCGCGCACGCGCGCGAACGCCTGGTCGTTGGCTTCCGGATCGTTGCGGACCGGAATCTGCGCCGCCATGCCGCCCATCGCAAAGGCGCCGCGACGGTGGCAGGTGCGGATCAGCAGCAGCGCATAGGCCCGCAGGAACGCCTTGCCCATGACCACTTGCGAGCGGTCCGGCAGCACGTAGTCGGAGTTCTTGGCGAGCTTCTTGATGAAGGAGAAGATGTAGTCCCACCGGCCGGCATTGAGCCCGGCGATGTGCTCGCGCAGCTCCCACAGGATCTCGTCCATCTCGAACGCGGCCGGCAGCGTCTCGATCAGCACGGTCGCCTTGATGGTGCCGGTGGGGATGCCGAGCGCGTCCTGCGCATGCACGAACACGTCGTTCCACAGCCGCGCTTCGCGATGGGTCTCAAGCTTCGGAAGATAGAAGTACGGCCCGGTGCCCTGCGCCATCTGGGCGCGCGCATTGTGGAAGAAGTAGAGCCCGAAATCGAACAGCGCGCCCGACACCGGCTCGCCGTCGACCGTGAGATGCTGCTCCACCAGATGCCAGCCGCGCGGACGCACCACCATCACGGCCTGCTTGCTGCCGAGGCTGTACGCCTTGCCGGACACCGGATCGGTGAATTCGAGAGTGCCGTTCCAGCGGTCGCGCAGGTTAATCTGGCCCTCGATGTTGTTGGTCCAGGTCGGTGAGTTGGCGTCCTCGAAATCCGCCATGTAGACGTTTGCGCCGGAATTCAGCGCGTTGATGACCATTTTGCGGTCGACCGGACCGGTGATCTCGACACGGCGGTCGAGCAGATCGTCAGGGATCGGCGCGACCTGCCAATCGCTCTCGCGCACCTCGCGCGTCTCCGCGAGAAAGTCCGGCAGCGCGCCGGCGTCATAGCGGCTCTGCCGATCAGCGCGCGTCTGCAGGAGCTGCCGGCGCGTCGCGTCGAAGCGCCGGTGCAGGTCGGCGACGAAGGCGAGCGCATCGCGGGTGAGGATTTCCTGGTAGCGCGGGCCGAGCGGGCCTTTGATGGCGACCCCCCGCGGCAGCGAACTGCGCGGGCGGGACGCGCTACGGGCCACGGCGCGCGGCGGTCGCTCGCCCGCAGGCGTAACGGCTCGGACCAGACGGCGCGCCACGCGCCGCAGCTTGCGGCTTGCCCGGCGGGCTGCGGTTTCGACCGCGCCGATCGGGGCTGGCACTCCGCGTCCGCGCCCGCCCGCTCCCGGTCGCGAGGCCGACTTGTGCAATGCGGCAGCAGCTTCGGCCCGTTTGCGGGTCGGCTGGGCGCCGCGTGTGACCCGCGCCGAGGGCGCGGTCTTGCTCGACTTGGCAGTCTTAGCAGTCTTGGCCCTGCGTCCGGAATCCGGTGCGCGCGACGTGGTGGAGCGTGTGCGCTTCGCCGCACTGCCCACGTTAGCAGCCTTTCGGCCGGCAGCAGATGCGCCCGACCGCGTGGCTTTCGCACCGGTCTTGCGGCTGGGTGAGGCGG
>DASWSO010000353.1:0-4220 GCA_036402635.1 Xanthobacteraceae bacterium | reverse complement strand
GTGCTCGACGTGCTGCTGCCGTTCTGAGCCGCGCAGGCGCGCCCCACGCGCCTGCTGCAACGACCTCCCCACCGTCTCCGCCGTCGCGACGCGGAAACGGTGCAACAACGCGGCCCCCGGCAGCTCCCCAGCCGGGGGCCGCGCTTGTTTACGTTGCCACACACGTCAGTGGCGATCAGCATACGCCGGCGCGGCGAAGCGCGCCTCGACGGGCAGGAGCAGCATGGTCGCGAGCGACAAACTTTTTGCCGGATCGATCCCCGAAATCTACGATCGGTTCCTGGTTCCCCTTATTTTCGAAGCGTATGCCGACAATCTCGCGCAGCGCGTCGTCGAGCTCCAGCCGAACGACGTCTTGGAAACCGCTGCCGGAACCGGCGTCCTCACGCGAGCCATGGCGGCCCGACTGCCGACGAGCACGCGGATCGTGGCAACCGACCTGAACCAGCCGATGCTGGATCATGCGGCAAGGCGCGGCCCCGATCATGCCCGCGCTCGCCGCCAACAGGCCGATGCACTCGAGCTGCCGTTCCCGGCCGCATCGTTCGACGCCGTAGCGTGCCAGTTCGGCGTGATGTTCTTTCCGGACAAGGTCCGAGGCTACAGCGAGGCGCACCGGGTCTTGCGGCCCGGCGGCACCTTCCTATTCAACGTCTGGGACCGGATTTCCGAGAACGATTTCGCGAACGTCGTGACCGAGGCGCTGGCGCGCTGTTTTCCGCACGATCCGCCTTCCTTCATGCGGCGGACGCCGCATGGATATTTCGACTTGGAGGTGATCCAGCGCGAACTGAAAGCCGCCAACTTGGCGTCGATTTCGGTCGACACGGTCGCGGCCACTAGCCGCGCCAATTCAGCGCGCGATGCCGCCATCGCGTACTGCCAAGGAACCCCGCTCCGGAACGAGATCGAAGCTCGTGACGCGTCCCGTCTGCATGAGGCGACCCACGCGGCCGCCGAGGCGCTGGCGCAACGGTTCGGAAACGGCGGCATTGAAGGCCGCGTGCGAGCGCATGTCATCACGGCCGCCCGCCCTCGTGAGGGCTGACGCCGATCCAGCTCGCACGCGGCGCCGCGAGCGGCTCAGTCGTCCCGATACACCCGCTCGCGGCGCTCGTGACGCTCCTGCGCCTCAAGCGACAGCGTGGCGATCGGACGCGCTTCCAACCGCCGCAGCGCGATCGGCTCTCCGGTCTCTTCGCAATATCCGTAGGTGCCGTCTTCGATGCGGGAGATCGCGGCATCGATCTTGGCGATCAGCTTGCGCTGGCGGTCCCGGGCCCGCAGCTCGATGGCGCGGTCGGTCTCCGAAGAGGCGCGATCGGCGAGGTCCGGGTGGTTCTGGTTCTCGTCTTGCAGATGCTGCAGCGTGTCGCGCGCCTCCCTCAGGATGTCTTCTTTCCAAGCGAGCAGCTTGCTGCGGAAGTAATCCCGCTGGCGCTCGCTCATGAAGGGCTCTCGTTCAGTCGGTCGGTACTCTTTCAGCTTTTGCGCAGGCATACGCGCTTACTCCCCCGTGCTCCTTGTTATCCCGACGAGTCTGTCGCTCGCGCGACCGGCTTATAGTCCCAGTAGCGCCGCGCATCAATAATTGATTGTAGTTGTCGCGCTGATGACGCGGGCCGAGTGCCGGAGGCAATAACCGGGCCGCTCGGCCTTGAGCTCAGCGGAGCTGGGCGGCGTCCACCTTGGCCAGCTCGACTGCGGCGCGCAGCTCGATCTCCCGCAGGATCCCGTCGAGGCGCGCATCCCCGCTCGGCTCGGCCAGGTCCCCGGCCGCGCTCTTCAGCCGCGCCAAGGCGCCGGCGTCCAGCTGTCCGGCCAACAGCCCGACTTTGAGCGAATCCAGGGCATCGAGCGCAGAGCGCCCTCGTCTCACCGCGCGTCCCCGCCGCTCGCCCACCGAATCGACCGCCTGCAGGACGATTAGGGCCTCGATTCCGGCCGGGGCGCGTGGGGCGGTGGCCGCGGCAGCCGCACGCGGCGCATTATCGGACGCCACCGAGAACACGCCGACGCCAGCGCGGCGGGCCGCGGACGGCCCGGCCACATAGTCTGCCTGGCGCGGTGCGTGGACCCTCATCGCTGCTTCCGTGGGCGGTGAGCCCGTACCGTGGCCAACTATGGTTAATGCGCCCTTAATGCACCCGGCAAGACTTGCCGGGGCTGGCAAGCGGTGCCGCCCGTCCCCTGCCCCACGATCAACGCTGCCTGAGAACACAGCCTTTGATTTCAACGGCTTAGGACGGTCCTGCGGCTGGCACGGCGTTCGCATCAGCGGTTGCGGGAGACTGCTGGGGAGCAGGTCATGAAGCGTTGCGCCGTGTCGGCGATGCGATGGGCATTGGCGGCCATAATGGTCTTGGGCTTGGTCCCGGAACGCGCCATGGGCGCGTCCCGCATCAAGGATCTCGCCAATATCGAAGGCATTCGACAGAATCAGCTGATCGGCTACGGGCTCGTGGTCGGGCTGAACGGCACCGGCGATTCGCTGAACAATGCGCCGTTCACGAAGCAGTCGCTGCAGGCCATGCTGGAGCGGCTCGGCGTCAACATCCGCGGCGCAGCGCTGCGCACCGGCAATGTCGCGGCCGTGATGGTGACCGGCAACCTGCCGCCATTCGGCACGCAAGGCACCCGTATGGACGTGACCGTCTCCGCCCTAGGCGATTCCAAGAGCCTGCAGGGCGGGACGCTGCTGGTCACCCCGCTGCTCGGCGCCGACGGCAACGTCTACGCGGTCGCGCAGGGCTCAGTGGCGATCGGCGGCTTCCAGGCCGAAGGCGACGCCGCCAAGATCACCCGCGGCGTGCCGACCGTTGGCCGCATTGCCAATGGCGCCATCATCGAGCGCGAGATCGAATTTGCTTTGAACCGGCTGCCGCAGGTGCGGCTCGCCCTTCGCAACGCCGACTTCACCACCGCGAAGCGGATCGCAGCCGCGGTGAATGACTTCATCGGCGGCGGTGTCGCGGAACCGCTGGACCCCTCCACGGTGCAGCTCACGATGCCGGCGAAGTATCCGGGCAACGTGGTCGCGCTGTTGACCGAGATCGAGCAGTTGCAGGTCGAGCCGGATCTCGCCGCCAAGATCATTATCGACGAGCGCTCCGGAGTGATCGTCATCGGCCGCGACGTGCGCGTCTCCACGGTCGCGGTCGCGCAGGGAAATCTCACGGTCACCATCAGCGAGTCGCCACAGGTCAGCCAGCCGGCCCCATTCAGCCGCGGTCAGACGGTGGTGGTCCCCCGCTCGCGCATCGGCGTCCAGGAGGACGGCAAGAAGCTTGCGATGGTCAAGGAGGGGGTGTCGCTGCAGCAGCTGGTCGACGGCCTCAACGGGCTCGGGATCGGCCCCCGCGACCTGATCTCCATCCTGCAGGCGATCAAGGCCGCAGGTGCCATTCAGGCCGACATCGAGGTGATGTGATGCGCACGATAGAGCCGCGGCTTCTGCAGCCGCCCATGCTGGCAGAGGTCGGCGGCAAGTCCAAAATCGAAAAGGCGCGGGCGACCGGCGAACAGTTCGAGGCGGCGTTTCTCAACACCATGTTCCAGCAGATGTTCACCGGCATCGGCAAGGAGGGTCCGCTCGGGGATTCCACCGGTACCGGCACTTGGCGCTCGTTCCTCACCGACGAATACGCGAAGTCCTTCGCGAAGGCCGGAGGCGTGGGCATCGGCGATCAGGTTTACCGCGCCCTGCTGGCGCAGCAGGAGGTCCGTTCGTGAACGCTGCCACGCGCTTGGGCACAGCCGAACACCTGGGGGTCGCCTCGGTCGCGGAAGGCATGGAGCTGCTCGCGGTCGTGACGGCGCTGATCGACCAGCTGAGCGAGGTGGTCGAGCGCGAGACGGCGCTCGTCCGTGACGGGCGCCTGCGCGAGGCGGCTGCGGGGGAAGCCACCAAGACCGAGCTCAGCAGCCGCTATCTCGCCGCCAGCCGCCGGGTCCGCGCCAGCGCTTCGTTCCTGAAGGCGCACGTGCCGGCCCTGCTGCAGCAGCTCCAGGAGCAGCACGGGCGCCTGCGCGAGCTGCTGCAAGCCAATCAGATGGTGCTGGCGACGGCGCACGCGGTGGCGGAAGGATTGATCCGCGGCGCGGCCGGCGAACTTGGCCGCAAACGCGCCCCGCAGACCTACGGCGCGGCCGGCCGAGCAATGGAGCCGCCATTGCGGTCGGCGCAGCCGGTGATCTTGAGCCGGACCTTCTGACCGGGC
>DASWSO010000352.1:0-2519 GCA_036402635.1 Xanthobacteraceae bacterium | reverse complement strand
GCCCCTTGCTCCACATCAGCCGCGCGCCGATCAGCACGATCAGCGCGTAGCTGATCACCTCGATCCACCACACCGCACTGTCCATGGTCTTGCGCGTCGCGCCGATCAGCGCCGCCGCGATGCCGACCAGCAGCACGGCGGTGAGCGCCTGCACGAAGGCGGAGGCGAACGCGAGCACCACGCCGCGCCGCCACGTCTCGTTGTTGGCGATCACGTAGGACGAGATCACCGCCTTGCCGTGGCCGGGGCCGGCGGCATGGAAGATTCCGTACAAAAAAGCCACCGCGGCGAGCGTCCAAACCGCGCTGCCATCGGCCTTTGCGGCCCGAACAAGGCCCGCGAACTGCCGGTAGAACTCGGCTTGTTTCGACAGCAGCCAGCCGGCGATTCCCTCCGCGCCGGGCGGCGGCGGTGCCGCCGGCGGCCCCCCGGCGCCGAACGGATTTCCTTGCGCCGCAACCACATCGGCGAGCCCGGCCGCCAGCATGGCGGACAGCAAGCCGAGCGCCAGCGCGGTGCGCCATGGAAATCCGTGTTCGGCCTTGTTCACGGGCAGTTCACCGCGATCTTGTTGCTGAACTGCGCGCCGTAATTGCCGGCCGCCCCCTTCTCGAACATGGTTTCGCTCGGCAGCGGCGCCGCCGCGTCGTTCTTGCCGCGCGGATTGTAGACCGCGAGCTTGCAGGCCGCCGGCGCACTCACCAGCGCCGCCGGGTCCTTCTCGGCCAGCGCGAAGTCGACGAAATAGGTGGAATCGTAGATTTCCAGGCTCAGCTGCTTAGCCTTGGTGGGCGCCGCGAACGGCAGCATGAAATGCAGGGTGAGCGCGCCGTCCTTCTGCTCCAGCCAATAGTCGGTCGGGTCCTTGAAGCCGAAGCGCTTGCCGTCGGCGAGCGCGAAGGTGAAGAACTGGAAATCCTTCATCGAGGTGATGTTGACCTCGGCGAGCGGAGCCAGATCCTCGCGGGTGAGCGCGCCGCCGGCCTTGGCCTGGATGCCTTGGGTCGCGAAGGTCGAGAACATTTCGTCGAAGGTCCAGTGATGGCGCACCCCGGTGGCGGAGCCGTCGGGGGCGTAGACCAGCTCGCTCTTCACCTGGATCCAGACATGCGGATGCGCCTGCGCCGCGCCTGCCGCCAGCAGCACGGCAGCCAGCACTGACCAGGCCAGTCTGTAGAAGCTCATCATGATGGGTTTCCGTTGCCGTCCGGGCGGCGCAGGCCGCGACCATAGCACGGAGTAGGGCGGAATTTAGAGGCCCGGCCGACTCACACCCCGGCGGCGCCGCCGTCGGCGCGCGGATCGTGGCCGCCTTCCAGCGTGCCGGCCGGATGCAGCACGACCGCGCCGGCATGCCCCATGGTGTCGGAGTAGGGCTCCTCGATGCGTTCCGCATCGTGCCCGGCTGCCAGCAGCGCCTCGACCAAGCGGTCCGGAAAGCGCGCTTCCAGCCGCAGGTTGGTGACGGTAGACCCCCAGGTGCGGCCGAGCAGCCAGCGCGGCCGGTCGAGCGCCTCGTCGAGCGGCTGCCCATAAAGCACGTGGCGGGTGAACACCGCCGCCTGCGACTGCGGCTGGCCGTCGCCACCCATGGTGCCGTACGCCATCATGCGCCCGTCCGCGAGCGCCGCCAGCGCCGGATTGAGCGTGTGGAAGGGCTTGCGGCCGGGCTGCAGCGGGTTCACCGCTTTCGGGTCGAGCGAGAAGCTTGCTCCGCGATTCTGCATCAGCACCCCGGTGCGCGGCAGCACGCAGCCGGAGCCGAATTCCCAATACAGCGACTGGATGTAGGAGACGACCAGGCCGGAAGCGTCGGCGGCCCCCATCCAGATCGTATCGCCCTCGCCCTTGCGGGGCGGCCACGGCGCCGCGCGCCGCATGTCGATCTTGGCGGCCTCGGCGGCGAGGAACTCCGGCTGCAGCAGGCGCCCGGCCGGAAACGGCAGCCGGTCGTAGTCGGTGACATAGCGGTCGCGCACCCGGAACGCTCGCTTGGTCGCCTCCACAATGCCGTGCACATGCTCGAAGCTCTCGGCCTCGCGCACGCCCAATTGCTCGAACAGCGCCAGGATCATCAGCGACGCCACGCCTTGGGTCGGCGGTGGTGTGTTGTAGACGGTGCCGGCCGCCAGCCGGATCTGCAGCGGCTCGCGCACGACCGCGCGATAGCGCTCCAGGTCGGGGCGGGTCAGGGGGCTGCCGATGCGGTCGAGATCCCCGGCGATCTCGCGCCCGATGTCGCCGCGGTAGAAATCCTTGAGCCCGGCATGGGCCAGCTGCTCCAGGGTCGCGGCGAGCGCGCTCTGCCGCAGCGTTGCGCCTTCCGGCGGCACCACGTCTTCACCCTCGCCTGGAAGGGGAAGGTCGGATCGCTGCGGGCGGTTCGGGGAGGGCTCAAACGGCTGGCCCTCTCCCGACCGCTGCGCGGTCGACCTCGCCCTTTCAGGGGGAGTCAGGAAGACCTGGGCAAAGCCCGGAACGTCCTTCAGCTCGGACAGCTTCTCGGCCGTGAGCCGGGC